>CAKZTD010000186.1 GCA_937921595.1 uncultured Saprospiraceae bacterium | reverse complement strand
CCTACGAAGTTTATTGATGTTCACGCCAAGACTATTTTGAATAAAATAGACAGTCCTGATATCCCCGCGAGTTTTTCGATGAACCCTTATCAAGGATGCGAACATGGCTGTGTTTATTGCTATGCTAGAAATACCCATCCCTTTTGGGGTTATAGTGCTGGGCTTGATTTTGAACAAAAGATATTGGTCAAGCGAGATGCTCCAAGATTACTTGAAGAGAAATTGAAATCTCCTCGATGGAAAGCAGCGCCAATTATGCTTTCTGGAAATACGGATTGTTATCAACCCATTGAAAAAGAACTAGAGATTACTAGACAGATGTTAGAGATTTTATGGAAATACCGACATCCAGTGAGTATCATTACGAAGAATAGTTTGATCCTCAGAGATTTGGATATCTTGACAAAAATGGCAGAACATAATCTGGTTCACGTCTCTATTTCGATCACTACTCGAAATGAAGTTTTGCGTCAATATCTAGAACCTAGAACGGCAAGTTCTTTTGCTCGTTTTCGAACCGTACAGAAATTAGCGGAGGCAGGTATTCCAACCAACGTTATGATCGCTCCTATCATTCCTGGTTTGAATGAGCATGAGATTTTAGGAATTGCGGATAAGGCTGCAAAGCTTGGAGCGGTGAGTATTGGTTATACTATGATTCGTTTGAACGGGGATGTTGCGGAGATTTTTGAAGATTGGTTGAGGAAGGTTTATCCGGATCGAGCAGATAAGATTTTAAATAAAATCCATGAAGTTCATAATGGTGATCTAGGTAGTACTAAGTTTAAATCCAGAATGACTGGCGAAGGGAATATTGCAGATATTATAAAGCAACAATTTAAATTGGCTCGTAAGAAATACTTTGAAGATAAATCTATGGCGCCGTTTAATTTGGAATTGCATCAGTATTTTAAGAAGCAGCAATTGAGGTTGTTTTATTGAGAAAAAATAGGGACAGTAAGTTCTCGAAGCAACAGCAACATCGACCTCCCACCTTTCTCCCAATAATTAAATATTTCCTTTTGATTCAAGTAGTTTTAAGGATACAAACAATATATTGAGCTATAATCTTTATGTGATCTTAAAATTATTAAAGTCAAATTGTAGGAATATGTTTAAAAATTTCATCTTAATTCCTTTTTCGATTCCTTTAATTTTACTTCTTGGATGTTCGAATAATAACGAAACCGACAACCCTTTGGATGTAATGCAGCAAATTAGGAAAAGAGAGCAACTAAAACCTAAACGAATAAAAGTAGAAGAACCTTTTTATATTTTTAATGACTCAATTGTGTGGCAGAAAAAGGCTATTTCATTCAAGGAGTTCGATTCAAAACTAAAAGAAATCAAAGCCCAAAAAGGGCCTATCGAAATAGAAGTCATTTTCACTAAAAATATAGCAATAAGTAACTCTGTCTTCATTTTAGAAATGGGACAAAGACTTGATATTGATTTAACAATTACAAGTGTTGAATAATTCTTATCGCACCAACATCAAGGCCGACCTCCCGCCAACCATCACCTTTCCCCCATTCTGTTGTCCAAGTCCAGCTTCACTTATTTTTCCATCTTTGATAATCATGGTATAATCTCCTTGTGGAATTTCAACTTCTTTGACTTCTTTGTTTCCATTGAAAATCAGGATGATATCTTTCCAAGAATCACCATTCGCTTCACCTGTAATTTGATAAGCGACTAGATTATTTCCTTCCGTTTTTAGAAACTTTAAATGCTTTTGAATTTCTTCTGTTGTAGACATTTTAAAAGCTGGATGACTCTTTCTTAGGTTAACCAAAGCTTTGTAATATTCGAAAACTTCTTTGTATTGAGTTTTTCTATTCCAATCTATCTGGTTGATTGAATCTGGTGATTCATAAGAATTCTCAACGCCATTTTTCGTTCGCATAAACTCTACACCCGCATGTAAGAACGGAACTCCTTGACTGGTCAACACAATTGTATTTGCTAGTTTGTGCATTTTGATCAATTCCGATTCTGGTTCATCTGGGCAACTGATGGTCAGTCGGTCAAATAAGGTATGGTTATCATGACAAGAAACGTAGTTGATACACTGAGCCGGTTTATTGGCCCAAGGTGCTTTGGAATAATTTACTTTTTCATAATCAATCTGATCATGCTGACCAGCTGCAACGATTCCGAATTTTACAGATTCTTCCAATCCTTCTAGACCAGAAATAAAAGCTTTTGCATCATGAGTAAAAACGTGGCCTTTCACGCCATCTCGCAAATCATCACTAAAAGCTGCAACTTCATTTAACTGAGGAACATTCTTTTTTACAGCTCTAAATTCTTCTCCTAAAGGTGATCCACCTCCAGTCCAACCTTCTCCATAAACATAAATAGAAGGATCAATTTTGTGCAATTCTTCAGTAATTTGATTCATCGTTTCAATGTCATGAATCCCCATTAGATCGAATCGAAAACCATCCAGGTGATATTCTTCTACCCAATATTTTACACTTTCGATCATAAATTTCCTGACCATAGGTCGCTCCGAAGCGGTTTCATTTCCACAACCAGAAGCATTAGATAAAGAGCCATCCGGATTGAAACGATAATAATACCCTGGCAGGATAGAATAAAAATTAGACTCAACAGAAGAGCCAGTGTGATTATATACAACGTCAAGAATTACTCGAATTCCATTTTCGTGGAAGGTCTGAACCATCTTTTTGAATTCACGAATTCTTACATTTCCATCATAAGGATCGGTACTATAACTTCCTTCTGGCACATTATAATTTTGAGGATCATAGCCCCAATTATACTTATTTTCTTCTGGCTTAGATTCATCTAAAGATAAGAAATCATAAGATGGTAATAAGTGAACATGAGTAACTCCAAGTTCTTTGATGTGATCAATTCCTGTAGCCAAACCATCGCTATTTGTTTTCCCAGTTTCAGTTAATCCTAGAAACTTACCTCTATTTTTAAAATCACTACTCTCATGGATGGTTAAATCTCGCACATGCAATTCGTAAAGAACAATGTCATTCGGCTTTGCTAGTGGAGGTCTTTTGTCATTCTCCCAGCCTTCCGGATTCGTTTTAGATAAATCAACGACCATCGCTCGCATCCCATTTACTCCAACTGCTTTCGCATAAGGATCAACAGCTTCTTTTAACCAACCTCTTTCTCTAAACACTTGTATGGTATAAAATTTTCCTAAGAGATCTCCTTCGATGGTAGTTTCCCAAACACCATTTTCTTCTTTGAGCATCTGATCTACTAAATAAGATTCTTCAATCGTTCCATTTTCATAGAAATTCATATAGACTGCATCTGCATCAGGGCTATAGATTTTAAAAGTTGACGCTGTTGGAGTATAGGTCAAACCTAGATCAGCGTTCGAATATTCAGGATAAGAGGCAAATGGGTTGGGATTCTTCACGTCCAGACAGGCACTTAAGGTGATTAAATAAATAGAAAAAACAGCTAAAACAGTCTTACTCATAGTTTTTCTTTCAAAGGTAAAAATGAAAAGCAATATATTTAGAACCTTGAGAGATATTTGTTTTTTTGAATGAAATGAGGCCCTTCATAGGGGTAGTCTCTCATTTTACCGTCATAAAAACAAATACAAACAATAAATCGTTATTACATTCAGTTCAGATAAAAAATTATAATTATGAGATATTTCCTAATAATCATTTCCCTTACATTCCTTTCGGCAACTACTATTTCTGCACAAGAAAAAGAAATAGAAAAATTGGAAGATGCCATTGACGTTTTAAAAGAATTACAAAATCTTCCACATGATGAAGAGGAAGGTATTCCTAGTGCTTTGTTGGAAAAATCAGAAGCTGTAGTGATTATCCCAAAACTGAAAAAAGGTGGTTTTGTAGTCGGAGGAAAATTTGGAAGAGGTATCGCTATGATAAAAAAAAGTGACGGTACTTGGAGCGATCCTGCCTTTATAAAAATTACAGGAGGTAGTCTAGGTTTCCAGGTCGGCTATACTTCTTCTGATTTGTTTTTGATTTTCAAAGAAGCGAAAACTTTGAAAAAAATGGCTACGGGAAAAGGTAAATTTACTTTAGGTGGTGATGTAGGTGTTGCTGCAGGGCCAGAAGGTAGGTCCGCTTCGGCGAACACGGATTTAGACTTTCAAGCAGAGATTTATTCTTATTCCAGAAGTCGAGGAATATTTGCAGGCATTAGTTTGGATGGATCAGAATTGAAGATTGATGACAAATCTAATAAGACTTTTTATGGTGATAAAAAATTGGGAAGAGAGATTGTAACAAAAGGGTCTCAAGGATTGAAATCTTCAGATTTGATCGATGAATTGAAAAAGGTATTGGGAGAATTCTAAGTAGTTCACGAAAATTAGATTTAGGTTTACTAAACTTCTCTCTATCGAGTATTAAAGTTTAGTAAACCTAATCCACCTAATCTTATCCTCCACGTTTCTTCGCTCTTCTAGTTCCAGTCTTTTTCACCACTTTTCCTTTCCTATTGTTTTTTCGAACTTTAGTTGTTTTCTTTTTACCAACTACTTTCCCGTTTTTACCTCTAACCGTTTTTGTAGTTTTAGATTTTGCACCTACTACTTTTCCATTTTTATTTCTCACGACTGTTGTACGGGTACGAACGACTTTACAAGATCTTCTTTTAGGCGTATAAATCTTATGTGCTCTAACTACTCTATGCGTTTTCACTACATGAAAGTGAGGTTTAAAAACGCGATGTGTTCTATGAAATTTTAAAGAATGACGATTCCATGGATTCCAATATCTAGGGTAAGTTCTCCATCTCCAAGGCGACACATATGGTCGGTATCGAGGCCCATAAACAAACCTTACTGATGGCCACCCCCAAACATTGACCACTACTCTGGTCATTTTAAAATCTACATTAGGACCATTCCCTTCTTGCTCTGCTTTGATGTCAAATGGCTCTACAATTTTCTGAGTTCCAAAAACATCTTCATCTCCAATAATTTGTAAAGTAGCAGATTCTTTTCCTGTTTTTTCAATCTCAATAACTGCAATATCTTGAGATTCATTTTCACTAATCGGTACTTGTAATACAATGGCATGAACATCTTTTTCCATATTATCAACTACTCGAATGTAATCGACTTTTCCATCTTCATTTAGGTCAAGGTTATTGACATGATTTTGCTCATTGTTTAATTCTTTTTCAAAAATTTCCATCGAGGAAGCATTTTCGAAAAGGGTAAGTGCTCCTTCTAAACTAAAATGATCTCCTAGATAACCCGTATCTTCATCTGAAGAATCTTGAGCATTTAGTTGGATCGAAAAAAGACTTGCAAAAAGAAGGGCTGTTAAAAAGGTTTTCAAAATTGAATTCATGATATTATGATTTTAAAGTTTTTTGATGGTCGTAGGACTGTGATGATTTTAATAGGTTTAATGCTTTTTTGAATAAATATTTTCAATTAAAATTCATTACAAAACTCCTTGTTTAGTAATGGTGCATTGAAAAAATAAATGGTTGCCTGGGAATAATTTTAAATGAGAGAATTAGTGAATTTATACATGAGTGAATATCCTTCAAAATGTAAAAAACTAAGCTCAAGACTTAGAGTCTCCCAAGTATTCAATCATTCAGCCATTTACTCATTAGGAAAAATAACTTTATAAGACACTATTAATCAATGTTTTATAAAAAATATGAATAACAAATCAAAATTTTTTATTCTATAAGTATTAAGATATCTTTGTAAAAAACATCTTTCCATGGATAGATATGCTCAAGTTCTCCTTATAGCCATCCCTGTATTCATTGGCCTGATGCTTATA
>CAKZTD010000185.1 GCA_937921595.1 uncultured Saprospiraceae bacterium | reverse complement strand
CATAAGAAAAATGCGTAGTTGGATGATCTTCTGCTTGCAGTACATCAACAACAGCTTCTGTGCCTACAGGTAGTTGAATGATTCTTGCTAATTTAAAGATATTTCTTCTGAAAGAAGTTTCTTGAACACCCAATACATCTTCGCCACTTTCCGTGTCAATGAAAGTATTATAAATTGTTGCTAACTCATGACTATATTCAAATTTTAAATTCGAAATATCTAGCATAGGTTCAGTCTCTCGACAATAATCATCCTCATCTAAATCGACATCTGAATTTGATGCTAATACTTGCTTCACTACTGACTTTAACATATAAGGAACTTTCCCGTACCTAACTAGTTTTACATTTTTAAGCTCTATTTGATCATTCGCTCTTGTTGGGATATTCGGCCAATCCTGATGGTCAAAATGATTATCTTGCCACCAAAAACCAACTCCTGTTCCATCACAATAACCAAGTCCCGCTGTTGTTTTCATAAATCCATAAAAGTCAGTCATCATGGCCCAGGGTATACCGATCCCAAAGTTATTAGGGATGTCATCACCAGAACGTATGATTTGATTATTTGAACCGTAATTCTCAAAATATGTAGTACAAACTAATGGGTTGTTAGCACCTGCATCTCCAGGATTATCTTCACTAAAATTATTGTCAGAGTTTGCAGGACCGATCTGAATATTAAATCCAGCAAGTTGCGAAGGCAAATTCGGCATAACAAAAAGATCCGAAGTGACCATATTAGGTAAAGGATTACCATCACCAATTAGGCTTTCTGTTTCTGCAAAATTGTACCACTTCATCGCTTTATTAAAAGTCGAATAAATGGATGATCCACGCGTTCTTCTATAATCTCTACTTCCTACATAAGTTCCTGAAATATCTCCCTGAGTAAAATCACCTGACGCTAAATTAACATCAAATAAACAATCATTTGGGGCGCTCCAATCTGTACGAATAGTCGATTCCAATTCATAAATATCTCCTAATGGCATAGTAGATGGATTAGGAGCAATTCTTGGCGATTCTAAAAAGCCATGATCAAAAGCAATCTCTTGCCCTCCACTAATATATTCCCTATGATACGACAAGGGGTCTAAGCCATCACCAACGACTAGATAGGGGTTTTTTGGATCCATTTTATCTGGTCCCTGATGTAGATTATCATATTTTTTCACATGATTATATCTATGCCAACTTTTAAATGTAGCGGCTCCACCATCGCCCCACTCACGTACCGTTTTCTTTGCATAGAGATTATCAAAAGCTTCTACACTTGAATCAGAAATATCCAATATCCCTGTTTCTACATCTCCTGTTAAACTAGATCCTCCTCCTGGGTCTTCACCTGGCTCAGGAGCAGTTTCTGGAACAGCAATTCTTTCATAATCAAATACTAGCTGCTCATATGATGAACTAATTTGTGTCAGGAAGATATCCCTACATGCTGTCCTTAATATTGTTCGATCTTCATTATTATACCAGTGTGCATTTGCATCCCTAATTGTTCTATTTTGCTTGTATACTTTTTCAAAATCAAAACACCCATAATGTTCATATTTAAAACCTATTCGTCCTACTAGATTCTTATTTGTAATTTGTGTACAGTTCCAACTCAAGATTTCTGTTTTTGGCATAACGAGATTCCCCATACCCTGTCCCGTAAACTCAGCAATATCCCCATCACCAAATCCAGAACATTGCCTTTCTACTCTCTGATTCGAAGCATTCCGATGGGTAACACTAGCAACATCAAAACGATAAACGGTTCCATCGTCTATGTATACTTCCCAATAAGATCCTGAGAAATGTGCTTCTATATATCGCTCAAATTTTTGCAATACGAAAACATGCTGTTGGTCTTTTTTATGTTTATAAACCATTCGTCCACTGGCCACTCCAGGGATACTGATCATTGGAGCAAACCAATACAACTTCCCTTCCTCAGTTACAGCATCACAACCTTCATCAGCACTATAGTAAGTTTCTGTTCCTGGACTAGGCAGTTCATACTGAAGATCGTACGAGGTCTGTAAAGTGTACTTATTATAATCTTCTGTACTTACACTAATTGTAGGAATATCAAGATTCCAACCTTCTCCATATGGAACACCTGAGACATGTGGCAAATTATCTCCACTTGAATAAGCGGAACTATGTGTCAAGGTAGCAGTATAGCTAATTCCAGAATTTGTAGAAACTGTACCAAGGGTGTAACTTGAGTTATACGTTCCGGTAAAAAGACTGACGTCTCCGGCAAACCCTCCTGAAGTAACCTCGGAAGCTCCAACCGTTTTCCCGGTAGATTGCCCACTACCACCACCAGCGATAATTTGTGCAAATGAATTGGAATAAATAAATAGGAATACAAGTGTAATCAGAGCGGATGCTTTGGTTTTCATTTAATGAGAGTTTATGTTTTACGCAATGTGAGGTCTGCAACTATCTAGGAGATAGTTGTAATATTTTTAGTATTTAATATTTAATTGCTAAGTAAACCAGGACAGTAAAATTGGTATTACGACTTTATTAATAAATTTGTTGCGATTACTTTGAAGAGGACATTTAAAACAATTTATTCCCGGCTATTGTAGATTTCCTCTAAAAATAATCCCTCTATAAATAAGTGATAAAATAGACCGTAAATAATGAATTAATTATTAATAATAGTCTACACAATTTTAATTCTCGAATTAAGTAGCATTTACCTTAATCGAACAACTGCAACCCAACTAGATAGATTAAGATCAAATCAATAATACAATTAAGCCACTTAATTAAAAAATACAAATATCATTTATCAATCTATAATAAAACATAACCTAGACCAATTATCACCCAAGGGCAAAATAAAACAAGGAAATATTCCCACCGCGTCGAATTAGTTTCCCAACACATCATATAAATAAAATATTAGCTATCATATTTAAAATAATATGCAAAGCCATTTCAATGTTTACCATTTTTCCCCAATAACTCTGATGATATTTTTTAATCCATTTTATTATTAAAACAGATCTTTTAAAAGAGAAATGCAGCTCTTTTATTTTTATAATCAGTATAACGTATTCAGTTTCCGTGAAGATAAAAACTAACGGTTGCTTGGATAGAGTCTGATTAACGAGGGACTCACGGAGTTGAAATGTCCAAATAAACCTTTGGATCAAATACAATATTTCAAATATAAATTCTATCCATTTTATTATTACCTTTGAAAAGCAAGCATAGTTTATATTTTAAAATATCTCTCTTTCAAATGAATCAACTTAAACATATTTCAGTTTCCTTTCTTCTTGTTTTTATTATCCAAAGCATAAATGCACAATCTACCGAATGGTTTGTACAAGGTGGAATTGGTCAGAGTAGAGCAAAATTCATTGACTCAGATTGGGAAGGAAGAACAGCTTTTCATTGGTCCTATACTGGAGGTTTGCGATATAAATTTAATAATGCGATAAGTCTGGAAACTGGAATTTCTTTGACCGGAATTAATAGTGAACAGAATTTTGAACGTTTGATTCTTGTTGAAGATTTATCCTCTGATTTATTATTCACAATCCCTGGAAACCCTTATGGAGTTATTCAAGGTATTCCATATGAAAGACCAGGGGGAAACTCATCAAATAGTAATTCGGATGAGATAATTATTAAAAAGGATTTTTCCCGAAACTCTCGTTACATAGGGATCCCAATATCAGTATTAATAGAAAAAAATAAATTTGGATTTCGTTCCGGAATAAAAACTTTATTTTTATTGGATAGCTACGAAAAAAGTAACCTAGATCCAAACACGTCTAATAGTACTATCAATACATCAAGCACTATTGTTCCAAGTACATCATTTACGGTCAGTAATATCAAGAAAATAGATGCGGGAATATTATTAGGTTTATATTTTAATATCAATCCTAATTTAAGTTTAGAAATTGATTATTATCATGGACTTATAATGGCAAATGAACCTATTGACAACATCAACCGAGTACTTATTGGAACACCTGCCGAAGGCATTAGTGACAACAACTATAAAAACGAATCATTAAGCATCGGAATTTCTTATTCTTTTTCTGCTCCTCAATAATTAATATTGAGAAAGTAATTTATTTTAATCATGTTGGCCAGAATCAAGCTTCTATTTATTCTTTTATGCTTTAGTTTTTGCGCTGAACTAACTGCCCAAAACTTAGAATGGTTCATCCATGTAAATACAGGAATCAGTAGGACAAGACTTACACAACCAATTTATGGTGTTGAACAAACTTGGGAATATGACTGGGCATCAAGTTGGAGCTATCAAGGCGGTATAAGCTACCAAGTTGGTCCATTAGCTTTTCTTGAACTAGGACTATCAAATACCTCCATCAGAACAAAAGAAATTATTCAAAGGGAAATTTTCCAAATAGATATACAAGATTTTTCTAGTATTTACCTGGGACAGGCAACTCGTACTTCTGTCTTCGCATCTAATTATATAGGCTTGCCTATTTCAATTCTGATAAAAAATAAACACTTGGGTTTTCGTACCGGATTTCAAACTTCCTTTTCTTTAAAATCCAAAACAGCAAACACTAAACTCGAAGAAAACTGGCTTCAGCCTAATCCTTCTTCATCTCCTGCTATTCGTCCTCCTGACAGTCCACAAACTCCGGAAAAAATAGATTATGGTTTGCTTTTAGGGCTCCAATTCAATATCACTAAATGGCTAATCATTGATATGAATTACTATTACGGATTAAAAACTCACAGCAAGAATAACGACTCAAGTATTCGGGATAGTCTCAAACGAAAGAATGAGGTATTGAGTATTGGTTTATCTTATTATTTTGCTGGTGTTGTAGAGGAGTAAAGTACTAAAATCTTCCACTCCAAATTAATCACTTTCTCATTTTAGATCCAGAAAACATTAAAAATAGTATTGCCTATTCTAAATCCAATATGCTTTCACAATAAGAAAAGCTGTAATCATTTCTGATTACAGCTTTTCTTTATTTTTCTATTCAGTGTCAAGAAAAATTATAAAGACTTCGACTAACGAGAAACTTTGTAAAAATCAAATAACTCTTCTTTAATTTTCACAGGAGAATTCAAAAGTAAAAATTTTAATACATCTTCATTAAATCTTACTATCTTTTCATCTAATAAAATTAATTCCTTTTTCTTTTCTGTAAACAAGATTATTTTTTCATCATCATTACTATAATTTACTTTAACACAAACATAAGACATATACATATCTCCTTTCTTTAAAAACTTCCTATTAAAAATTCTTTTAAAAAAAGAAGGTGAATCAAGCTTAGAAATTCTTCGTTCAAAATCAGAAATTCTTGCTCTTGAAACTATAGTCTCACTCCATACGGACCACTCTTTCTTTTCTTCTGAATTACATATTTCTATTAAAGAAATGTAAGGAGGCAAAAAATTTGAAGAATACCTAAATTCCTTTGATTGCATATAAACTTCTACAGAAGTAATTATTAAAGAATCTTGATCACTATTTTTTGAGATTGCAGGTTGAGGCAAATAAAAAAAACAAAAAACTCCCAAAACTATCACAATCTTAATCCTTAGATTAAATTTATAATTTATTAAATTCATAATTCTTACTATTAAGAAGATTAAAAAACACTAGTTATTATTGATAAATTCTGTGGGGGAATTAACTTTCCTAGACATTCCTGTAGCATTATTTCTTGTTGGCTCACCTAATCTATCTGTAAGATTTTTCTCCCACTTTTCTATAGTTTTTTTCTCTTCACGCCGATAATCCCATTTGGCTCCTGCAGACCCTCTAGTGTCATTATGAATATACGATTGCCAGCTATCTGAAGCATTAACAAAATGCCCTAACTCATGCCCAAGTCCTAAAGCTGGACTTTGCACATTACCTGTACCACCTATTTCTTTTTTTAATTTTTGAGCATCTTCAGCTGAA
The DNA here is from genome assembly GCA_937921595.1 of uncultured Saprospiraceae bacterium. Taxonomy (GTDB): domain Bacteria; phylum Bacteroidota; class Bacteroidia; order Chitinophagales; family Saprospiraceae; genus JAHDHW01. The sequence goes on along the minus strand of CAKZTD010000185.1, from coordinate 24,146 downwards.
TTAACTTTAGCTTTCTTCCTTCTCTTAATATAAGCTCTAACTTGCTTCTCATTCATTACTTCCAACCCCTCTCGTGGATTATATCCAATTCTAGCTTTTTTTAAACCTTTAAGACCTCCTCCTTCAGCTCTATGCGATGTTTCACCTAATCCAAATTCTTTAACCTCATATATAGTCACTACATCTTCTGATTCCATAGCTTGAAATAACACATTATCTTTTGAATTCTCATATAAGTAATTCAGAGAAGTAATAGCATCTCGTACAAAGTTATTCTCTCCATTTTTTTCAGCCCATTCTTCATAACTCATCCCAGCGGTATAAATAAAATTATCAGCTTCACCATTTTCATTCTTATATTCTACTCTAACTTCTTTTCCATCTGGATCAACAAACTTAATTGGATTACCAAGCACATAAGAATAATCGCTGTAAGCTGGGTACTTTCTTGCCAAGGGATCAAGACTTAAAAATCGCCCAATATCCGCATCATAAAACCTCGCTCCACGATAATCCAAACCAGTTTCCTGGTCTCGTTCGTGATGGGTAGTCAAGAATTTTTCTTCTTCGCCATTGACAAATTCTCTAAGGACTTTTCCATAGGGGTAATAATCAACTACATGATCTAATATATAATTTATACCTATACTTTCACAATCAAATTCGGTATGATAAAGCACTCTAGTATTTCCCAGATGATCATGAATATAAAAGAAAATATCAGGATCTTCGGGATCTTCATCTTCCTCCATTGGTATATCGAATGGATCATCGCTCGGTGGTTCACAAGGTTCATTGACAAGGATATCAGTATCTATTTTACGAAGGTCTATAAATCCGGAGAAAGGTATTTCAGAAAAGATTCCGTTTTGCTCAACTCTAAGTAGTTGATTAGCATTTCTGATATTTTGCTTTTGAAGAATGAGTCCATTTCCTTCTGTAATTGCCATCTCTTGCCTTAGAACATTCTTTTCTGTACCATCATAATATCGCATCCGGTACAAAATCGTTGGAAAAGCAATCTCATTAATATCTGAAGAATTAATCACCGATTGCAAGTTTTGCAAAGAAAGAGACTGTTTACTTAAAGCATCTCCTGTATATATAGCGGTTTTATCATGGCATGCACAAGGATAATTATACTCAATTTCAGATTTCACTACATCTACTTTAAAACCTAAAGGACATCCGCCCCACATTTGAGTAGTAATAGCCAATCGCATATTCTCTATCTGCTCAATCGTCGGCATTATATCAGGAGTCAATATGGCTGTTATCTCTCCATTTGCACCTGCTTCGTAATCACCTACACTAAACAAATTCATTGTTTCATTACCTCCATTCACTTTTATAAAATCATTGCCATCATGAAGCCCTATTTCTATGTTTAAGGTACAGAGTACTGTATATTTTATCTTTATTTTAAAAGAAGTCACCTCTGCTCCTAATTGAGAGAATTCATATCCTAAATCCCACTCACTTTCTGATTTTTCTACTACTCCAGTACTTGCTATCAACCAGTTTACATTATCCTCTTCTAAAGAGTTTTCACTGCCTAAAAAAAGAGTGGTCATATCTAGATATGGAGGGTCTCCATTCGCACTTGATAAAATGGTACTAGCCCCAATCCCTTTTGCAGGAGTTACTTCTACTCCACCATTACAGGTGTATTTTGGTATGCATGGTTCATAACCATCGATATATACATTTTCATCTTGTACTATGATGATTAACAACTCATTCAATGTTGCTGTATTAGCTCTAATTCCACTTCCTTCTACTAAAAACATTTGTTCACCACTCTCAATTTCTATGACTTGCAAAATCAAATAATTTCCAGGAAGAGCCTGTAACTCATTCTCAAATAAATGTAATTCTGTTCCATCACAAAGCCGAATCCGGTATAATCGGTTTGGTACTCCAACATTAAAGATCGTTCGAACAACAGTTCCTATACGTATACTCCGAAGTGCTTCAGCTTGACTATTTAGCATTTTTTCATCACAAGAAGGTGGATTAGGGTCACAAGGACCAGGACTAGGTGGAGGATTGAATTCAACTGCATCTTTTTGATGAATTTTAGCCACTCGTTCATTTCCATAGATATACCAGGTGATCCTATCATCGGACATATTATATACTGCCAATTCCTGTCCTGAAGCCGAACGGATATAATATTCCATCTTTGTCCCACTTGGATTGGTAACTGTTTTAAAAATCCTAGAATCTGTTGCGTCATAAAGATAAGACGCCGAATTAGAAATGTCATCTTCATTTACGGCTCCAGTGACCCAAGGTAGATTTGCTCGACCATATACTACTGTCATTTCTTTTTTGCTATCGGCCGTTAAGTTCCCATCGGGATCATAATCAAAGGTTCGATCTTCTGGATTATTATCTGTTACTTTAGTTAATTGATTATTACCATTTTCATAAAAGTATGAATAATTCATAGGTGTTATGAACTGAGAAGTCCCTTCATAAACCCATCTTTGCAAACTCCTAAAATTCCCTATATTATCATAATCATATTGAGTGTCCCCCCATAGTTCTTGATTATTAAGCCCATAAGTATTTTCTACCATTGCATTAGCGGAGCTTAATCGATTGAGGTTATCATATTGATAATGATAAGTTGTAGGACCATTCATGATATCTGCATCACCTCCATTGGCCGCCGCTCCGGTATTATAACCAGCTATGATTCCATTGATATTCCCATTATAATTATTCGTTCCAGAGGAACCATTCATCGGAGGTTGATTATTATCATAAAACAATGAATAATTAAATAAATGACTGCTAATTCCTTCTAACCTAAACCGATCATCATATTCATAAGAAACATGATCAATTTCTACTTCATTACTACTACACGACTGCCCTTCTACTTCATCCCTTTTATCATAATAAAACTTATCGGAGACTACATTTTTGACATCATCATAAGCATATCCCGCAATCATATTTCCATTTCCAGAGTCGGGATTATCATAATTAGCATAAACTCCACTAATTCTATTCTGATTATCATATAAATATCGATATTGAAAATCAAGGATTTGATCTCCATTGAGGTCGACATTTTGAATCCGATAACTACCTTGTAAATTATAATCGGGATAATCGATCCGTACAACTCGATCTTGAGGTTGCTTGAGTTGCATCATTTCCCATTTTAGAAATCCATCATCATTATAAGAATTCCAACGATACTCTATAACATCTCCTTCTCTATCATAACTTACGGATTGCACCAAACGCCCAAGTTTATTGGTCAAACTATTTTGTAAATAATTAAGTGCCTCTCCAGCATAATCGCCAATATTGGTTTCATCAAACTCATTATAAAACCAGGCTTTTTCGTATCTGGAAGAATTTGCATTTAGAATGTTTTCAAAATCCGTTAAATCAGGACTATCTGTATTTGTACTCATTCCTATTACCCAAGGTAGGCCTTCATTAGTATCATACGCTGTTTGAGTTTTTACCTGACCAACCATGCGACCATAGTCATCATATTCATATAATATTGTTCTTGGACTTGCCGGGTTTTCAGAAATTAAATTTCCAGAATGATCATATCCATAATAGATTGTTCCAGCATCCACTGTCTTTTTCTCATAAAGCAATCCCAGGTAATTATAAATATATTGGCTTTCTTGATTTAAAGGGTTATAAGTCTTTTTGACATTACCATGGCTATCATAAAAGAAAGTGGTTCCATAAGCTCCATCATTGGTAATTGTTGCAACTTTTTGCCCTAAAGTGTTTATAAACGCTATAACAAATTTTCCATCTTCATCCGTTGTTTTCGTTCTAAAGAATTTGCTCCCAAAAGGAATATTAGATTGGCCGGTTGCTCCTAGTTCTGAAGCTAATTGGCTAGCGCTTGCAAGGCAATACTCGTTATTAACCACATGTTGTCCAGATATTGATTCGCCATACTTTGATGATCTTATAACTCTAGACCTTCCCGCTATATCGAATAAGAATTCTGCATGATCTATATCTGGTCCATAAGGTGGATTAACAGTTGGTTCAGCTCCTCCATGTGGTTTCAACTTGACTATAGGTTGGTCATAGATGTCATAAATATTATCTACTACTACTACTCCTGCTCTAATGTTGGCTACATTTCGTCCAAGTGGGTCAACAAATGCCTGAGTGCTCCAGGAGCCTTCAATATCTCCGACATAGTTTGTAGTTGAAACATAATTTTGTGCTGCTTTTAATTTAAAATCAGGTTCTTCGTTAGCCCAGTTGGAATAGGTTATATCTTGAATTAATTTACCATTTCGATAAGCTGCACTCATCCGTTTAAAGTCATCATATAGATATGTCAGTTCCATTCCATTGGGATCTATAATAGAAGCAATAGTATGATCTAGGTTATATTCATAACTAGTAGTTAATGCGTCCGTTCGATTTACTTCATCAGGAGAAGCTCCTGCTCCAACAGTAATTTTTACTGGTTGGCCTGAAGTGTTTCTTATATAAATCCAATCGAGAATTTCTCTTTCACCATGACATGTCGGAACTTCATAAATTTTAGTTACACCATAATCATAATGCGTAACGATATCTCTTTCATTTCTTTCTCTTACTACTTGCCCCCAACGGTTACGAGATAATATTTCGTTGACTTTCAAATGTTTATAAGGAAATATGGGAGTGAGGTCTTGATTAAAACTTAGAATATCCGTTCCACCTGCTTCTATTTGGAGATGAGTTTCCGAAAGATATAATTTCCCACTAAGTGCATTATCAATATAAGCTTCTGGTCCATCATCTCCAGTATATGATCTACTGGGATCACCTCCTGGTATTTCCTGTGGTTCTTCATGCGGTCCGCAAAAACATAAATAACTTGGAAAATCTTCATGTGGACAATTATAACTATCCGGTGCGGCCTGAATGATATAACAAGGATATCCATTATCATTATAAATAACTCCAGATCCTCCACCATCATTTCCGCCTCCAGTATCATTTCCATTGCCACTATCGTCATCGACCACGGTACAAGGCCAAGTCTCACCACAAGGATTATAGTCTAATTCTTCTAAGGTTGCTCCCGAATTGGTATCTTTCCAATCTGCATGGTAAACATAATAAGTAGATTTAGTAATTGGAGTTTCTCCAGAAGCTTTACTAGTAACTCTGGTTTGATATGGCAGGCTTCGCAACTTAGATCGATTATACATTCGTCTGAGAATTCCATCAGTAAGTGCGTAAGGATTATTTTGAGTTGGACTATGAAAGTTAGAATTATTTAACAAATCATAATAATAAAAATATTCTTCCTCCGTATAAGAATCTAAGTCTTGCGATTCTGTTCTTTTCTTATACAATTGCCAGGAAGGTTCATAGACCAGAAAATCATCCCCAGCCTGCAAAATATTGTCATATGCTGAAGAGCTTTGTGGTTCTCCTTTGTAATCCGCATCAAAGTATTCATAATTCGTTATGGTCTGCACTCCTCCACCTGTACCAAGAGCTTTACAACTATAGTCGAAGACGGTATTTATATCTTGCACTTTTTTAATAAAAAAACTATATAAATACCAAGGATTTGCCTCTTCTATAAAACGATCATATCGACTTTCAAAAAATCTAGGTGCATCAAATTGAGCACCATGGACAGCTATGTCAGGGTGACCCTTTAAGAAAAAATCAATTGTGCCAACGGGTTCACTATTTAACCAGTCATTATAATCTTGAAAATAACGATCACATTCGTCTTGATTTGGCTCAGATAGTTCGTGATAAAAATCACAATTACATTCTTCAATAGGCAAATTATTACAATTTAAATTAGCTTGTAATATATCTTCATAATCGTCTAACCAATCGTTATAGATCTGATCATTTTCTAAAGTTACTAGTTGTTCAATCCATTCATAAAATGCATTATTATATGTTTCTATTCCTTCATAAGCTCCATTGCTAATATCCATGACGGGTCTTCCATCGTAAATCCCATGATAATCGTAATAATCATAATCCCGATAGCGGCTTAGGGATGCTCTATGTGTTGCTGGTTCGAAAGCTGCTACATAATCATAATCAGATGTAGTACGACTAGTTAAATTATTGCTTGCGTCATAGGTCTCTACCTTGTCTACTTTCCCCCATAATAGATGGCTTGTATTATGATAGTATTTTATTTTTGGCGCATTGCCTCCTCCACCTTGCGTCGGCCCAACCACAGTTGTTTGAGCAATTCCTAGCTGAACTCCACTATAGTGATAGTCATATTTAAAATGTTCAGAAAGAGGTGTTTTATTATGGGCATCAATTGCCCCTCCATTAAATTGATAATCCCATTTTTTATTCCCCGTCCGATCTTCCACTTCTACAAAATCTACTATCTTGTACACTTGAAAAGCATATCCTAAAGCTTGTTTATAGACACTTCCATTTCCTGCCCCCAATGAATGAAATCTCTCATGAGGTCTTAAACGATAGGAGTAATTCCACTTTTTTGCTCCTCCCTCCTGAAAATTAATAGTAGTTACTTTTCCAAGAGGGTCTGTTACTGAACTGATAACGGATATATCAGAGTTGATAAAATCAGAAGTACTCGGATCAAATTCTTCGTCATATACTATTCCTTCAAATGTAAACCCTCCTGAACCATCTTTCAAGTATGAAAAATGAGTAGTAGGATTACTTCCCATTGGAGTGTTTGAACTTGCATCTGCAGGAAGTTGAATAATCCTCGTCAATCTAAAGATATTTCTATTATGAGAAGTACCTTGCACTTGTTGAGTTTCTTCTCCATTCTCTTTCTTTATATACGTATTATAAACCGATGCTGTAGTATGATCATATTCAAATTTCAGATGAGAAATATTTCTCCAATACCCCTCCATATCACATAGTTCATTTTCTAATACATCAATATCCCCCGTATTAAAAGTTTGTTTTATTGCGGCCTTAAGCATATAAGGAATTTTCCCATAACGGATGAGTTTTACCTTTTTCAACTTAACATGATCACCTGCTTTTGTTGGAATATTCGGCCAGGGTTGCGCATTCGGTGCATCGCTCCACCAAACATCGGTTTCATTTTGAGTTTCACAATAACCAATACCATTCGTTTCATTCATAAATGCATAAAAATCGGACATCATTCCCCATGGCACCCCCATACCAAAGTTATATGGAATATCATCACCCGTTGTAAGAATTGGTGAATTATTGTTCCCTGAATAATTATGGAGTGCTAAACAAATACTAGGGTTATTATTGTTTCCATAAGGATCTGGCATACTAAAATTATGATCTGAATTCGCAGGGCCGATTTGTATATTAAACCCACCATATTGAAGCGGTAAGTTGGGCATTACAAATAAATCAGAAGTTATCATATCCGGGTCTGCAGGAGTCCCGGTTTCTCCATTAGGATGACCGGATGCATAATTATACCACTTCATAGCTTTATTAAAAGTGGTATATATTGACTCCCCTCGAGTACGACCATATACTAATTCATCTATGGTAGAACTATTAACATCTCCATCTGAAAGATCCCCAGTAGCTAGATTAACATCAAATAAGCAGTCTCCAGCTGGCACACTGTTCCAATCTGTTCTTATGGTAGATTCTAATTCATAAATATCGCCCAAAGGCATATCATTAGGATTCGATTCGATTCTCGGAGATTCTAGAAATCCATGCCTAAATACTAATTGGTCATCTATCCCAGATTCTTGACTTACATCTTCTTTGAAATAAAATGCCCCGCTACCAGCTCCAGTTCCTTTGTATGGATTAGTTGGACTAATGTTAAAAACTGAGTTATCTCTTTTTAAATGTTTATATCTAGACCAATCATTAAAACTATCCTCCCCATTCCCCCATTCTAATACTGTCTTTTTTGCATACATATTATCGAATTCTTCAACTCCTTCTTCTGTTGTGTCCAACATTCCTGATCCTTCCGGTATTGGTAGTGCTTCATACTTTAGTAATAAGCGTTCCGTTGAAGAAACTATTTCTTTTAGTAAAATATCTTTATGCACTTCATGAAGTATCGGCATATTTCTTCTCCTCTTATATTTCTCATTTATATCGTATGCAGTTCTTTCTTGTTTAAATACTTCTTGGAAGTCAAACGCTCCAAATCTTTCATAATGAAAATTAATCTTACCAATCAAATTGCGATGTTTGATTTGAGTACAATGCCATGTTAATGTTTCTGTTTTTGGTAAAACTAAATTTCCTACAGCTCTCCCACTCGTTTCTCCTATTTGCGCATCAAATAATCCCGAACACTCGTTTTCTACTCTCTGATTCGACGCATTCCTATGAGCTACAACCCTAGTATCAAACTGATAAACAGTACCATCATCAAGATATACCTCCCAATACGTTCCGGTAAAATGAGCCTCTATATATCTTTCAAATTTATGCAGAACAAAAACATACCTATGGTCCTTCATATACTTATAAACCATTCGTCCACTAGCTACACCAGGAATACTTATATTTGGAGCAAACCAATACAAGCGTCCTTCTTCTTCAGCATCCTTGCAATCATTTTCATTTGAATGATATAATTCAGAAGCAGAAACATTCAAATCTTGTTGAAGCCAAAATGATTGTAATAAGGTATATTTGTTATAATCTTCTGTTTCCATACTAATCGTAGGAATATCTATATTCCATCCATCCCCATAAGGAACACCAGCTACATGAGAAAGGTTATCTCCTGATGTATAAGTAGAACTATGTGTCAAAGTAGTGGTATAACTTAAACCTGACATTGTAGATACTGTTCCAAGTGTATAGCTTGAATTATACGTTCCTGAAAACAAGCTTACATCTCCTGCAAATCCTCCAGAGGCGACTTCAGACGCACCTATACTTTTAGCTGGAGATTGGCCATTTCCACTACCGCCAGCAAATTGACCTTTAGAGATAAATGGAAAAAACAATAATAGAATAATAATCAGAGCGGATGCTTTGGTTTTCATTTCGTGCAATTTATTTTAAACAATGAGAGTTGCGCAACTATCAAGGTGATAGTTGTAATATTTTTTGTATTTAATCTTTTAATTGCTTCGTAAAATAGACTTGTAAAATTCGTATTACGATCTATTACAATCTTTTGTTGCGATCACTTTGAGATGAAACTGGAATAAACTTTATTGATCATCGTCACAAATTTGATATAAGAGCATTGATGATACAGAACTTTATTAGCAGCCCAAATAAAAAAGGTGGTCACAGTTATTTTAGATCATAAAAAAATCATATTAAAATAGATTGAAGACGAGGAATAGTTTTTGATTTATAGTACTTGTGATTTCATTATTAAAACAGATCTATTTCAAAGAATTAAAAGCAGGAAGTATTTTCTATGCTCTGATCGTGATGTTATTAGTAGGCATTATTAGTACCGCTATGATTACGCTTACTTTTTCTAATCGTTTTTTGGAACAGAAGGATGATTTAAAGGAACGCTTGTTAAGGAATTCGGAATCAGGTATTCAATTATTAATAGCAGAGGAAGAAGCTCATATTGAATCTTTTAAAATTGATCTTTTCGATGAGGAATTAGATTCTGTTGTTTTAGAAAAAAAAGAATGGGGAGTATTTTCAATTGCACTTGCTTCTGCCTTCCACCAAACGACAAGAGAAAAATTAAACCATTCTCAAATTGTTCAATTGGGTTTATTTCCAAGTCAAAAAAATCGTGCAGCTATTTATCTGGAAGACAATGACAAACCACTAGTCATTGCAGGAGAAACTTATATTGAAGGAAATGCTTACTTACCAAAAGCTGGAATTAAAAAAGGAGCAATGAAAGGTGTAGGCTATTCTGGCAAGACCTTAGTCAATGGTAATATTGAGCATAGTGAAAAGGAATTACCTACTATTAATAAAAAGAAGATCAGGTATCTTTTAAATCAATTTGATCAATCTTCGAATCAACGATTGGAGGACTCTATTTCTCAATCTTTTAATCAAGAATCATTGATTATCAAAGATGACATCTTGATATTGGAAGATCAAATACTAAAAGGTAATATCATTCTCAACGCTGACAGTCTAGTCTATATTGGTAAGGATGTTATAATGGAAGATGTTCTTATTTTCGCGCCTTATATCTTTATTGAAGATGGATTCCAGGGAAACATCCAGGCTTTTGCTACTCATCTCTTGGATGTAGGTAAAGACGTTCGGCTTCGGTATCCAAGCGTCTTGGGTTTGATAAAAAAAGAGAACCTTCCTAAGGAACCAGAGTTAGTCATTGGAACGGATAGTGATATTACTGGATTGGTTTTTATTAAGAATGAATTTTTCAATAAAAAATATCCTAAGTTAAAAATCCAAAAAGGAGCTTTTATAGAGGGACAGGTTTTTGCAGAGTGTTCTGTTGAACTGGAAGGTAATATTTATGGCAATATTTCTTGTAAGAGTTTTTTCCTTAGATATGGTTCTTCTAGTTATAGTAACCATTTACTGGATGTGGAGATAAATGCAAAAAAACGTTCTGAAGATTATTTATCTCCATTTTTTATTGCTCAAAAAAGTCCAAAAGTTGGATTCGTTAAATACTTAAAATGAAACTAAAAGCTTCTACCATAATCGAGTCTATCACGGCAATGGTGATTATTGGGATTGTCTTCAGTATTGGGATGATGGTTTTTGGTTCTATGTTGGATTTGAATCCTGCACCTCAGAAGATCAGAGCGAAATTGGCACTTGAAGAAATTATTCAAGAGACAAAGACGCAACAGTCGTTTGTTGATGAAGTGATTGAAGGTAAGGGATTTACTGTTTCAAAATCGGTAAAATTGTATCGGGATTATAAGGAGGTTTATGAATTGACATTGAAGGTGTATGATTTAAAAGAAAAGGAGTTTATGAGTGTTCGGGAATTGATTTATTCTATTGAATAAGATACTTGACTAAGTGTTTTTATGATTTTTTATGTTCTTTTCTAAATAAGCCTTTGGCTTTTTTATAGACTAACGCACTAGATAATAATGAAATTAAAGGCATTTACATTGATGGAAATATTGGTTGGGATGGTCTTGATGTCTATCATCTCAGTGATTGCTTTTTCTAGTTATATACTTATCCAGGGACAGTTTTTTCAATTACAGAAGACTCAAAATATTGCTAATGATTATCAGGAGCTTCGAATGGTTTTAAAGAATGATTTTAATAAGGCAATTTCGATTGAGAAAAGGCAGGATCAGCTTTTATTAAATAGAGCGGATGGATTTATTTATTATGACATTGTAGAGCATGGCTTGGTACGATATCATTCAAGAACGCCTAGTGTAAAAGATACTTTAAAGCTCCCTTCACCAGATTTAGTTTTTTTTAAAAATGGAGAAGTTATACAGGAAGGATTAATTGATAATCTGGTTATTCAGCTTAAGGTTTTCGAAGAGGCACAAAGATTGAGTATTAAAAAGAAATATAGTGCTGAAGCATTAATAAATCATTCTACCAGTGAGTATTGACATTACTAAATATAAAACTTCGACTAAGCCAGAATCTATAGTTACTAACACTAAAGATTCTTCTTCCTTATTGGATATATTCAATAAGGATATTAAGTTATTTGGTGATCAGCTCAACATGAAAAAGAAAGAAGCTTTTTATGCTGAGATGGAAGTTTTACTTAAAGCAGGATTGGATTTACGAACAGCTTTAGATCTGGTGAAAACAAGCTTAAAAAAAGAAGAAGCTATTTTTCAAAACATCAGTGACGCTATTGTAAAAGGCGCTAGTCTTTCTGCGGCGATGGCATCCACTAAGAAGTTTTCTAATTATGAAATATTTAGTATTCAAATCGCTGAAGAGAGTGGGAAATTACCTCCGGTTTTAAAAGATTTAAATGCTTATTTCACTAAGAGTTTGCAATATAAGCGAATGTTGATTAGTGCGCTTTCTTATCCTGTTTTGGTAATTTTTGTGGCGATCATGGCCTTAGTATTTTTGCTAAACTTCTTAGTGCCATTATTCGGAGATATTTATGCTCGACTTGATCATGAACTGCCTCCGATTACAACAATGGTTGTTACTCTATCTGATTATGTACAACGATTAACAGTTCCAGTAATCATTGGAATTATACTTTCTAGTATTGTACTTTATACCCAAAGAAAGAAAGCTTGGTTTAGAAAATGGAGTGCAGTTATCTTGGTAAGAATTCCTATTTTCGGTGGGTTAGTAAAGAAAATATATCTTGCCCGATTTACACAGGCGATGAGTTTTTTATTGCAATCAAAAGTGCCGATGCTTTCAGCCATTGACTTGGTCAAAAAAATGGTGAGCTTTTATCCTATTGAACATTCTTTAGAAAACATTCAATCGGAAATATTAAAAGGTAGGGCTTTATTTGACTGCTTAAGTGAATATTCTATTTACCCTTCAAGAATGATTTCTTTAATCAAAGTTGGAGAAGAGGCTAATCAGTTAGAAAATATGTTTTCTAAAATCTCCAGTCAATATAATGATGAGGTAGAACAAAAGACGAAGATGCTGGGAAGTTTGATTGAACCGGTATTGATTGTCTTTTTGGCGGTAGTGGTAGGATTAGTTTTGGTTTCGATGTATTTGCCAATATTCAAGTTGGTGACTAATTTCTAAATTTACACTTCCATATTTTTAACCTTTCTTGAGAACAACTCTTTTTAGTTCTCCTTTATTTATTTCTAAAAATCATTTGCTCTTTTTCCATAAAACTAACGAGTAGAGAATCTCGGTAGGTTTCTTTGAGCAACACACCACTTCGTGATTCACCGACTTTCATAGAAAGTACTTTATCATTAATAGAAACGTTTACTCTGGTAATTTGATTATCATTAAGCGAGTAACCTTTGTAAATTATCTTTGGATACTTTTTAAATTTCTGAGGATTTATTTTTTGTTGAATACGACTAGAAATTCTCTTTTTTGTATTTGTAGTACTCGTTGTTGATACTGATGTACTGGGTGAAGAACTCGACACATTTTTATTACGAGCTAAGAAAGGATCATTATAATCCAGATTCAAACTGAATTTAAAAGTATTATTGGTCGTTGCTTTTGCAACAGGAAGATAGTCATAAGCGCCTTCTGCTAAATCAACTTCTCCTCCACTATAATTAAAAAACTGCATAGCAATATACCCCCAGATAACAACCACAAGGACTGCTAATAAATACTGTACTTTTTTATTTTTTTGTTTCATTATTCTTCAATATAGAAAGTTCTAAATTCAGATAATTCAGAAACGTTTCCGGCTTTATCTGTAGAATTTAATTCCCAGTAATAATTTTCTTCAAATGATATATTAGAAAAATCAATAGAACTATCTTCAAGATTAAAAGAGCTTGCCTCTATACCTATTTTAAATAATAAAGTGTCTCCAAATTCATCCGCATAAATAAATAAACTATCCAAAACGGAATCAGTTGCAGAGGTCCATTCTAAATCAGGATCTTGGTTTAAGTAATCCAAGGTTGCATCGTGTGCAGGACTGTTTAAGCTTGGTGCTACAGTAGACGTAATATCTATCGCAAAAGTAGCATTCGTCCAACCTGTAAAAGTTTGGCTAGATTGACTCTCTGCACGTACTCTCCAAAAGTATTCTCCTTCATCTCCAATCGTAAATTCCAAAAAATTATCCGTCAGATCCATATTCAAAAGAAGGTCAGTAAAGTCTTGATTACCGATTTGCAAAACATATTGATCAGCTCCAGTTAAAGCATCCCAAAGAAACATCAAGGTTTGATTATTCGAACAGAAATTATTTGTTGGTGATTGTAAATTAACAATCTGACTAGTTAGGTCACCTGCAGAATCATTTGCGACAACCAGATCAAAAACATCGAACTGACTTTCATAAGCTTCATTATATCCAATCACCCTCCATTGGTAAATATTATCAGATAAAGTTACTGTGAAATTATCGCCTACAATATTTGTATCTAAGACCAATCGTTCTGGATTATCAAAATCTGGAGAAACGATTTGTAGATTATACCCCTCAACCGTTTCCAATTCTTCCCACCAAAAAGTATGTGTTTGAGTACTAGTCCTTAAGTTATTAGCAGGAGAGATAAGCTCTACTGTTTCATCTAAAATATCATCTGGAACGATGACATCTGAACAAGACATTGTAGTTGTTAATAAAAGTATCACGAAGAGTTTGAGGGATTTAATCATTACTTGTGAGGTTAGCCGTTTGAATGTTTTGAATATAAATTTCTGCTGTCAGGTATTTTCTTTTGGTTCTACGTTCTTCTTTCTTCTCAAAGTTAGTAGATACGATATGTCCTAATTTTTGTTCTTGCTCTAGATAGTAGATTAATTCTACGATGCTTTTATAATCCCCCTCTACTTCTACCTTATTCGTAATGATTTCATAATCGTTATGAACATAACGTTGTTCTGGATGAAAGTAATCCAACTTTAATTCATGAGATTCACAAAAGGTATTTACTGCTTCAAATAGAACTTGCCTGTTATAGTTGGATTGAATCAAAGATTCTTCTAGCAAAGATAATTGATCTCGAAATTGTTTGATTTGCTGAGGCGCACTAGAAGCTTCTTGCAATGCTGACCGATTGCTTTTAGACAATGAATATGCATCTATCGTATTACGAAAACTAAAAAAATATGCTAATACTAATAAAGCTGCAATCCCAAGTACTAAGGCTTGAAAACGCTGTTTAGCTCCATTTAATTGAGGTAAATTCATAACACTTGTGTAATGCAGAAAATGTACCAGAAAGCAGAGTTCATAAAATTAAAAATGTTCTCTCATTATTGCAAGAAAGCAATTTGGCTTTAGGTTACCTTCGGAAGGAAGGTGCTTTTAGTATTAACGACCGGAGGTTTGTGGTGGAAAGAAACGAATAATCTTTACTGAAAAACAATTTTCACTATATTATTTATATAAAAGTAGTGATTATTATTTTACCCCTTCAATACTCTGTGGAGATAAGGTTTACATATGTAAAGACTTGCTTTACCCTTGCAGATCAAAGATCTGCAAGGGTAAATAGTTGTAGATACGTGTAGATCAATAGATTATAAACCTCGCTACGACTGTAGAAACAAGGTACCACCACCCTATCTTAACTCACCAACTAAAATTAAGAAATACCATTTTCTTAATTATTGAGATATGATGAATTACTTCTATTTCTATTTTTAGGTTTAGTTGAACTTAGATTTATAAATTTGTTCCTTAGAGAAATAATCAAGGACAGTCCTATTCATTAACATAAGATCAAGGAAAAGGTCTTCTCTTTCCTATTCCGATATTTTGATGTTATATAAAGATGATAAGAATTAACTATTAATAACGGTAGTATGATATTTCTGAGAAGGATAATTAGTTTAGGGGAACAAATACGCTTATGTTTCTCTCTCGTTTGATAAAAACGATAACATGAGTCACCTTCACCTCAAAAATAAATATCTTATCTTTTAATGCATTACAAAAGCCCATCTCAACAAAATCGAGACAGGCTTCAATCCAAAATTTTGAATTCTACTATTCCAAAGATTTAATATCGCTAAGCAATTGTTGATTTCTATACATCAAATAAGAAATCCATATAAGAGCCCCTGCCAAGAATAAACCTGTAATAAAGAAAATCTGTTTAGTCATAACATTAAATTTTAAGGATGATTAATTAGAATAATTGTTCTTTACGAATTCTGATACCCGTTCTAAAAAGAATTGAGACTTGTCATTTTTCAAAGTATATCGAACACACATTTTAAGCACATTCGTCAAATCGAAACCATGCTTTTTAGCCAAAATCTGTAATTGTGAGTGAAACAGTTGCAAGTGCTTTGAATCTGAAAAAGGCAAAACAAAACTAGTATCGTTTCGAACCAAAGTTTGATTCTTTTGGCCTTGGATCTCTTTTTCTAAATTCTTTACTTTTTCACCATAAAAAGTTTTTAGTTTTTCAATGTATTCATCCTTCTTTGCTAGTTTCAGTTCCATCTGAGTCTTTAAACTTTCGAGTGCCAGACGTTGTTCTTCTATTTTCTTCTCTAAGGAAAAAGTGTCGTCTCTTAATATTTTGGCTTCTACATATTGAGAAAGTGACATTTCAAATTCCTTAGCTTTTTCGGCTATTAATAATTTTTGCTCAGGTAGTACACGGCACGATAACGTGACTTTGCGTTTACTGTCAACAAAAGAACTGTTGTATTCCATTATTTTGAATTTTATCGGTTAAAAAATTTATTTACGTTTTGTTCTACTGCGCTCGAGAAATTCATTTGCCATATCATCTATCTCCTCATCCGTTTTACGCTTACCTGATTTCAACCACTTTAGGATTTCAGACCTAAAAAAATAAAGACGTTTTCCATTCTTAGCTTTTGTATGAGGTATCTTATTTTGACTAGTCATGAAATAGACATGTTGCTTAGAGACCTTGAGTAAGTCCGCAACAGCTCCAACGTCAATCGGTTGTTCCTCAACCGCGTTAGCAATAGCATTATTAAGCCTTTGCTCCAACAGGTAATCTGCGAAGGCAATCAAATCCTCTTTAGTGAGTTCTAGCTTAAAGCCAGGCGGTAATTTTGAAATATCTATATGCATTGCTACTTCGATTAAGTATTAATCTGAATAATTTTGTAGCAATAATAAGAGGTGAACAAAAGGTGAACTAGGTAAAAAATTTCACCTTTTGTTAAAATTTTGTGAAGTAGAAACACTCCCTCAGGATAAAAACCTGTAAGTCAGTATATTAAAAAAGGAATAGTCGATCTAAATAAGATTGCATTATAGCTATTTACAGGAAAACTTTTTCCTAGTCGTTAATTTTTCACCCGTAAAATTGTGAGGAAAAACGGCATGTAAGAAGTCAATATAGTTGTCATTCACCTTTGTCCCTTCAAGTAATTTATGTATGGTATAAAAACTAAATCTGATTTTTTTTGAAAATCCTTTATGATTAATTTTAGGTAGAGGTTTAATATCCTTCGCTACTTCATCATCAATAACTAATATTTTGACATACTTCATGACCCGATTAAAAGAGGATTCACCTATGATTTCGTTATCCGTCTGGTTTAACCAAGCTAGTTCCTCTTCCACTATATTGAACTTTGCACTATCGGTCAATAACACTTTTTTCTTATTGGCTGGATTTCCTAAATATCGATTATTTTCTAACCATCTCTCAACAGCTGTTTTTGTTTTTTGAATAAACAATTCTTCTTCCTCGTTATCAGTTAAAATACTTTGGACAAATTCAATAAAATCACCTTCAAATATTTTTCTCTGATGATTCAAAAATTTATTCATTTTCAGGATAGACATGTGCCGAAGCGTATAAGCAAAGTAAAGTGGAAAATTTTTATTCTCCTGACTTAGAGGCCCATCAATCCTTAAAAGCAAAAGAGATTGACTGTTCTTTTTTCCAATCAATTCGTTCTTATCAATTACATGTCCTAAATCCATCAGTCGTTGATAGCGTTCCTCATTCGGTTCTACACTGAAATAGAAAAACTCTGTAAGCAGTATCATAGTGAAATGAACATCCAAGGGGCGATTTTCAAAACTATCTTTTAAATTTTGGAAAAGCTCGGATACTTCTTTCCTAGCATCAGATGAAAAGGCAAGGATACCAGCACCAATTAAAGATATCACCACAAGTGCTTTTTGTTGATCTTCCGATAAGCTTTCTATTCGTTCTTCTAAATCCTTTTTGGCTACCTCTAATTTGAGAATATCCAAGTTAGAGAGAACTTCATCTCTAATCTTAGTAATATCATTACTAAAGCTTAAGAGATACCGTTTCTTAAGTTTTGACATATTTTTTAGAATTTATATGCGACTAATATACCGCAAGAATCACAAAAACATGTGAGGCAAGTAAAAAAGATGAGATTTTAACACTTAGATATACTCTCTACTAGAAAGGAAATATTCCAGATTTGATAATGAATCCAAAGAATAGTATCTTTGAAAAACATTTTGTTTCTGTTGGAAAGGTTAAGATGAGAAGTAACAGAAAAAAATAACTTTTGTTACTATTCTGTTACCCATAAAAATACAAAACCTTGATAATCAAATGATTACCAAGGTTCTTTAGTAGCGGAGGCAGGACTTGAACCTACGACCTTCGGGTTATGAGCCCGACGAGCTACCAACTGCTCCACTCCGCGATATTACCACCATCGATCAAGATAAATTGTGCACCATCATGCACTCTTTTACGATGGGATTGCAAAAGTAAGTAAGCTTATACTAATATGCAACTATTTCTACTTTTTATTTTACGAATACTTTTCCACTCGATTTTCCGCCAGTATTGCGGTCTAAAAGCTCATAAAAGTACATCCCACTTGCCCAATCAGATACTGAGATCTTCATGACCGTCTCATTATTAAATTCATTTTCATAAACTAAAGTTCCCTGAGCATTATAAAATGCTAATTTAGTTTGAGGGATCAAGTTCGATAATTCTAAAAATAATGATCCATCTGCAGGATTTGGATAAGTTCTAACTTGCATGCTACTCAAATCAATCGGCTCGGAAGAAGTTGTATTCTCCGAAATCGTTTCTAACTCTAAGTCGTCAAAATAAAATCCATCTCTTTCTACGCCACCATCAGAAACCATTGAAAATCGAATGCGAATATTTTCTCCGAGGTAATCTGACAAGTCGATTGTTTCTTTGACCCATTCTAATTGATTGCCATCATATAATGGTTGATTAAAATCTTGATTATTTGATCCGGAAGTAGTGTACTGTCCGCATTGAGGTTCGTAATTTATTCCACCATTTGTTGAGATGCTCACTTGCGTATAATCGTATCCTGCTTCAATTTCCCATTTTGCCCAGAAGCTAAGGAAGGCTGCCTCCACATCAACTAAAGAGATATCCTCTGTAAAAATATATTTCGCGATATTAGCATCATAATTACTATTCGGAGAATCTGTAAAACTTGTGCTCGAAGAAACAAACTCTTCTGTAGTCGTTGCCCATTCATCTGCGGTCCAATTATCTAAATTATTTGCAGCATCACTGAATAATACTTCTGTCATTCCAAAAATTTTAGTAATCGTATCTGAAATTACATAACTACCATTGTCAACAGCTAATGCAAAAACAACTTCTTCACCTCCTTGAATATCGTTTTTCAAATTAAAAGAAATAAAATCTTCTACTGTTCCTTGCGAAGTAATATTAAAATCTTTAGCCCCTCCTACTCCATCGAAATTATCGCTCACACCTGAAATACTTACTGTAAAATCTCCGTCTTCTAATCCAGCATTGGTTAGTTTAAAATTAAATTCTTGAGGATTGATACTTGAAATTAATAATTCATTTTTATCTTCAATCAATGCATAACTATGCGCTAATAAGCTGGTCGTTATATTTTGTGGTAAGGCGGATTGAACAATTCCTAAAATATTATCTTCGTCAGGATAAAATCCACCAAGTCCTAATTCCGGAGTCATCGAATATATCGCTGGTTTACTTACATTTTCTCCATACATCCAATCATCAGAATTTCCATTTGCAGGATAGCCCACTGTCTCAAAACCAGTCCCCGGAAAGAAATCATTTTCCGCAGTCATCGAATTTGCAAGTAAAAGAAACATTGGATCAGCAACGCCAATATTATCATAACCCCACGGATAAATTAGGAGATTGCCAAAGGTGTGATAATTGAGCGCGATTTTAAATTCATGGGCATTACAAAAAGTCTGTGATGCAAAAGTCTCTGGTTCAGAAAATCCTTCAGGTCCTCGATAAGTTGCCGCATCTGTATTAGGTGAAGAACCATTATTATCAAAACCAAATTCGTAGCCATAATTTCTATTTAGATCAACTCCATAAGTTCCATCACCGTTATCTCTTCGATTTTTTCTCCAAAAAATATTTCCACCATTTAAATAATTTTCCTCATTAAAAATATATCCATCTGGATTCAGACAAGGAACAATATAAAGCTCTGTCTCATTAACCATTGCTTGAATCTGCGGATCTGTTGCATAGTTTTCTAAGGTATGCCACATAAAATAAATCAAACCTGACATTCCACCTGGCTCTCTCGCATGGTGTACTGCAGTATATAAAATCTCTGGTTCATCCGTTTCATCGGTGTTTGGATTATCAGATATTTTCACCCAAAATATTGGTCTACCTTCGTGTGTGAGAATGGTATCAATTGGTGATCTCACAGAAATCAAATCTGGATACAAGGCAACCATTTCATCAAGGTTATCTAACATTTCCTGATAGGTAAAAAATCCAAGAAAAGATCCTAATTCAAAATTCTCTGGAACCTCTATATCTGAATCTGAGCTTCCTCCATCATCACAAGGGCCAGGATTTCGAAAAGTCGAATGTTCGGTAATTCCATGATTATGATAATGCGATCGACGATAATCAGAAAGGTTCTCTATTAGAATTTCATATTCAAACCCAGCTTGACTAATTTCCCCAATTTCTTTATTCGAAAATACACCGACAAAATGTTTGCCTTTTGCATATTCGCCATGTGCTACATCAAGGCCAAGTTTTGCCAATTCGATAATAGGTTTCTCGCTAAGATCGATTTTTACACTATTATAAGTCTGAGCTTGTAGCCCTACAAAAACGAAAAGAAAGATTACAGATAATAAGGTTCTCATTGATTTATTTTTTTTATAAAAATATACTTTTGAATTCAAACATACGAAACGACTTTGACTTGGGTCGTATACTTTGCAAAAGGAATATTACATTAAGCTTAATTATTCCTACAAAGCTTCTACTTTTGATATTTTAAACCACTTTTATTTTTTATCAAATTCGCCTTTTAAAAATTCATCATGAAAAAAACATTTACACTATTTCTAATTGCAATCTTTGCTGGTTCTATTTTGTCTGCACAAAGCTACCAATCTGCAGAAAGTGTGGAATACGATCCAGTAAATCAGCAATGGTTAGCATCTAATGGTGATAGAATTATTGCTGATGACGGAGCAGGTAATCTCAGTTACTTTGGAACAGGTGGCGCTACTCATGGGATGGAAGTATTAGGAAATGTTCTCTACGCAGTCGATGGTGGAGCAGTCCGTGCTTATGACTTAACCGACGGAGTTTTTCTTGGATTCGTTAATATTCCTGGTGCTCAATTTTTAAACGGTCTAACCAATGATGGTAACAGCAACTTGTACGTGACTGATTTTGGTGCTAAAAAAATTCATAAGATTAATGCAAGTGATTTCAATAATCTGACTTCTGAAGAAATCGTTTCCAGTACTCAAGGAACACCAAATGGTATTATCTATGATGGTGAAAACAATCGGCTAATTTATGTTCTTTGGGGAAACAATGCTCCAATTAAAGCGGTTGACTTAACAGATAATTCAGTCTCTACAATATTGACGACTAGTCTTGGAAACATCGATGGCATCGACGAAGATAATGATGGTAATTACTATCTCTCTTCCTGGAGTCCTAATGCTCAGATTTCTAAATTCGATAAAGATTTTGCAAATCCTTTGGAAGTTATTTCTACTCCATTTATTAGCAATCCTGCCGATATTGGTTATTCTTTACAAACAGACACCTTAGCTATTCCGATTGCAAATAATGTTGTTTTCGTTGGTTTTGAAACGGAAGATTCTACTACTGCAATTATTAATCTTAATGCTGCTGATTTAGGGTTTAAAATTTTTCCGAATCCTGTAAGTGATCAGTCGTATGTTCAGTTCGAGTTGGGGCAAAACGAAAATCTTAGTTTACAAATCTTGGATCAGCAAGGTCGAGTAATTCGTAATTTATTAAGAGGGCAACAACCTCAGGGTATCCACAAGGTTCTTTTTGCGGGGCATGATTTACCTAGTGGAGTTTATTATTGTCGCTTGGAGATCAATGCTGGTCAGGTGGTGGAGCGATTGATGATTGTGAGGTAGTTTTTGAGTTCTTTTTTTGACACGGATTTTCACAGATTAGACACAGATTACCACAGAGCCAAATAGGTGCCAGCCTACCCTTCGTGAACATCCATGTTTTTAATCCATGAAAATCCGTGCCTTTTTATACACACCACACACCCTACCTTACCCTCCTGCAAATTCACAAATTAGACACATTTTTCCCACAGAGCTCAACACCTCCAAGTCTACCTCCGTGAGAATCCGTGTTTTTAAATCCGTGAAAATCCGTGTCTTTTTTTACATCACATAACGCTTTATCCCTTCTAGCAAGTTTTTTGTATTAAAATTTATCACGAGCCCAACCTTATAACCACCTAATTTCATATACGTCAATAATTGAGCTTCATGAACTGGTATAAGTTTTTCAACCGCTTTGACTTCGATTACTACTTTTTCATCCACTAACAAATCAATCCTATATCCTTTCTCAAGATCCAAATTCTTATAAGTCAGTGGCTGATACAATTCTTTTCTAACTTGAAAATTCATTTGTTCTAATTCGTATAAAAGACATTCTTGATAACTACTTTCTAATAAACCTGGGCCAAGAATTCGATGTACTTCCATAGCTTTGCCGATAATTTCATAAGTATACTTTTCGTATTTCATTTTATTATTTTTTTAAGGTTAAACACAAACCTTCATTTATATAGACTCCAACTCCCTTCAGATTCCATAAAAATTTTTCGTTTTTTTTCATTTTTTATTCTTAGTCAAGAAAATACCACATACAAACTTTTGTATCCTTTGCTTATCTTTACATCAAAAATAAACCCTTGCTAAAAAACTCGTTCCGTTTCATTCTACTAATTACCATTAGTTTTCTATTGCTTAAAAACCTGGCAATGGCCATTCTATTAGGTGAATTATTTTCTCTGATTCCTGCTGCTATTCATATCTTATTAATCTACTTTCTTGTTTTTAATCATCCATATACTAAGTCCGCAATTTTTTATTGGGCTTTGTTTTATCTATTGATTTTAACAGGCGTGAAAGCGGGTGGAAAAACTTTGGTGATCATGGGTGGCAATGGTTGGGAGATTGATAGTTTCCGATATGGTGTTGATTTGTTTTTGGTATTTTTGGGAGTGGTTGTTATGGTGGGTAGGCGGAGGATATGATTTTTGGGACACGAAGGAGACACGAGGTCCATGAAGTTTTACATTACAAATCTTTTAATGCCGGTTTCTAGAATTCTATCATTGAAATTAATTAACCCGTTTTAAAATTACCAAGTTTCATATAAGTTAAAACCTGAGCTTGATAATCAGTGATTATTTTTCCAACAGCTTTGGTTTCGATTACTATTTTGTTATCAACTAATAAATCAATTCTATAGGCTTTTCTCAAAGTTAATTCCTTATAAGTCAAAGGCAATATTTTTTATTTTCAACAAAAGAAACAGCATTTGTTAATTCATAATACAAACACTTCTGGTAAGTATTTTCTAATAAACCAGGACCTAGAATTTTATGGATTTCTAAAATTTTTCCAATAATTTCAAATGAATAGTCATCGAATTTTATAACAAACATTTTTTTTATTAAAATATCCGTTCAATTATATAGATTCCGAATCCATTGAAATTCCATAAAAACAATCTTACTTTTTTCAAAAAAACAAACTAATCTAATCCTGTAATCAATTTTTGAACAATATTTACCTTATAACTTCAAGAGCTTCGTGTCTCCTTCATGGGCTTCGTGTCTGCTTTAATACCAGAAAGGTCTAGCATATCTATTTACTTATCAAACCAATTTTCGTACTTTTGCACTCCAATACTATCAAATTTATTTAAACCAAATTAAGATCTAATAATGAAACCAGTTTATATAGTAACAGCAGTAAGAACACCAATGGGAAGTTTTGGTGGCGCACTATCAAAATTCTCAGCCGTAGAACTTGGAACAATCGCTATTGAAGGCGCATTGAAAAAAGCTAAAATAAAAAAGACAGCAGTCGATGAAGTCATCATGGGGAACGTTGTTTCTGCAGGCCTCGGTCAAGCACCAGCTCGTCAAGCAGCTATCGCTGCAGGTATCCCAAGTGGTGTACCTTGTACTACCATCAATAAAGTTTGCTCATCAGGAATGAAATCCGTTATGTTTGCTGCGCAAAGCATTATGCTTGGACAAAATGATATCGTTGTTGCCGGAGGAATGGAAAGCATGTCTAATATTCCTTTCTATGTACCTAAAGCTAGATTCGGATATAAATT
>CAKZTD010000184.1 GCA_937921595.1 uncultured Saprospiraceae bacterium | reverse complement strand
CGTATTAGAAAAAAGCTTTGGACCAAAGAGATGGTTCCACCTTAAGGTTGCTGCAAAATTTATCCAACGAACACCAGAACCATTATTCCCTGGTCGATTTGTAAAATTATCTGCACTAAAAATTGTCGTAAAATAAACCCGATCCTTATCACTGATTTTATGATTCCATTTAAAATTAAAATCCGAAAAGAAGATCTCACTTTCTGATGATCTTTTTTTGTATAACCATTCAAAATTAGAACGCCGAATAGAAGCGAAAATAGATCCTTTCTTTTTGACTGTAGGTGTTTCGATAGAAAAGCGATAGACTAGAGGATTAACAGCTCCATTAAATTCAAACTTATTTAAATTTCCATCTTTTGTCCGAATACTCACAATGGAAGAAAGTCGATCTCCGAGATTCGTTGGGATATCACTTTTATAAACTTTAATACTTTTTGTAAAAGAAGGGACAACGATAGAATAGAATCCAAACAAATGAGAAGGATTATAAATCGGCGCATCATCAATGATCAAAAGGTTCTGATCTCGCTCCCCTCCTCTCGTGTAATAAAAAGCAGAACCATCGCTATGCATTTTGATTCCTGGTAAACTTTGCAAACCTTTTACTAATCCCGATTCCCCGCCAAACTCTGGCATATTATTGAGTTTATCTGGAGACAGTTCCATCTCACCTAATTGATTTTTATCGAGAATATTTTTCGATTGTTGCTCAACAATAACATCAGGAAGATCAACAGAACCGGGAGTCATTGACATATTTTGTCGTTGATCATTTTCCAATTGCAAATCAACTTTCTTAGCCTCATATCCAACATAAGAATAAGTAATTTGAGTAGCTCCTTTTTTTATTTGCAAAGAATAAAATCCAAATGCATTTGTAAAAACACCTCTGGAAGTTCCTGATATCGAGATCGCTGCACCAATCAAATTTTCACCCGATGCTTCATCATTTACGAATCCACTCAAAGTAAAATATTCTTCTGATTCTTCTTTCGAAATCACCGGGAGGTTTAACACAATTTGGTTTTCGATGATCGAATAGACAATACCCAACTGTTTACTGAATTGATCTAGTGTTTTTTCTAAACTTGCTTTTTTGATGGAAAAAGAAATGCGCTCTTCTTTATTTAAAACGATAGGCCGATACGAAAATGCCAATCCGCTCTGACGGGTAATCTCACTTAGAATCTTTTCAACGGGAACATTGGTTTCTTCAATCGTAATCTTTAATCGGGTGAGGTCAGTCTGCGCTTGAGTGCACAGACAAAGGCTTTGTAATAGCAAAATGAAAATAATGATTCTCCGCATTTTTGCTTTTTATTCTAATCAATCACATCCCAAACCACTCAACACAATACTATCTCCCAACCGCCTCACTTTCACCCCTCTTATTGTTTCCTCTATAATTTTCAAAATAGCATCCAGTGACTGGTTTTCAAAAACAGCGTTTATTTCACATTCTTTTAAAGCAGGATTTTCAAAAGAAATATTTTTATAAAAATGTCTATTCAAAGCAAAAACTACTTTATCGAGTTTTGTATTTTCAAAAGTCAATTTATTGGTTTGAATGGACCGATAATTAGGATCTTCATTTTGCACTTTCGTCAACTGCTTACTTTGTTTTTGGAAGACCGCTTTTTCATTAGGTTTTAAAATAGTTTCCATCGATCCATTTCTAACCGCAACCAATCCTGATTGTACAATCACCTCAACGGTCTCTTCATCTGCTCGACCATCTACATAAAAAGAGGTTCCCAAAACTTCAATCTCAACTCCTTCAGTTTGGATAACGAATGGATGTATCTCATCTCTTTTCACATCAAAAAAGGCATCCCCTTTTAAATCAACTTTACGTTTCCCATCTTCACCTTCAGCGTTAAAAGACAGCGAAGAAGATTGATTCAAAGTAATCTTACTACCATCAGGCAAATCGAATTCTTCTACCTGATCTATTGCTTGGACTAACATCGAAGAAGAATCCCCAAAATTTTGAAAGATCCAAATAGAGGCGACCAATAAAAAGGCAATCGCAGCAGCAATCCTCAACCAAATCCTCCTATTTTGCTTAGGTTCTAATTTTACGTTTTTTGCTTCTTTAAAAACCTGACCCGCCGTTTGCTCCCAAAGTTTATCCACATTAACCGTCGACTCACTTTGCTTCATACCTCCCAACATCCATGCTTTTTTAAAAGCAACAAACTCCTCTTTATTCTTCGAATCTGCCAACACCCAAGCCTCTAGTGTTTGCACTTCAGCATCACTAGCATTTCCACTCAGATATTTATAAATGAGTTCGGGAAAGTTGTTACGTGGATCTTGAGTATCCATTTTAATGATTCATTTTTTATTTAATACACTAGAAGTTTGGAATACCCTTAGTGTTTTGTTTTATTTTTACTACTAAAAAATCAGTCATAGAATCACCACACACCCAGTATGATCATTGCAATCGCATAATATCCTTTCAAATCCTCTCGCAGCATTTTCATTGCTTTACTCATGTGTGCTTCGACGGTTTTCTGAGCAATATCTAATTCCTCTGCGATTTCTCGGTATTTCATATTTTGAAAACGACTCATTTCGAAAACCATTCTGCATTTCGCAGGCAGTTTTTCTAAAGCTTTTTCAATTTTATCTTTTAAATCTTCTTCTACAAAATGTTCATCTTCGGTAAACAAATCAAAATCACCACAATCCAAATCCAGTACTTTACTACGAAATTTCTTGTGGTCTCTAATGTGATTAAGGCAACGATTTTTAACGGAAGTAAAAAGATAAGACTTAATAGATTTTTTGAGATCAACATCATTTCGCTTTTCCCAAAGCGTAATAAAAACACGCTGGCAAATATCCTGAGCGGTATCTTCATCACCTACATATTGCTTCGCAAAGTTGCAAAGCAATTGAAAACTCTCTTTGAATAGTTTTTCAAATTGAGATCTATCAAATGGTTTATATGGAGATGATCCGGACATATTGGATACTAAAATAGAAAACTGTTTTAAAACATTTATCGTTGATTAAGACTTGTTGAATGATCCCAAAGTTTAAAACACAACACTACTACCCTCTTGACTTTCCTGTGTCCTCAATTTTCAATGATATATTCTTAATCCCAGGCACTGGATCAATTCGCATATATTGCTCTAAGGTAAAAGTATGTTTTCCTATCGCATTAAAGAAAGCACCTTCCTGAATTGGCAAACTAAATTGGCACCATTCGCTATTGCAATCTCCATACCAGCCCCCGCCTAAATTAGCGAGCTCAACAGAGAGTTTTTCACTGATACGTTCACCAGAAGGAAATTGAGTATGAATCATTATATACATATTCTGTTTTGGAAATTCTGTGGAGTGTTCAATTTTCAGATGAATATTGTAAATCTTTAAGGAGTCTTGGATATCTACTTCAAAATTCAGCGTATCCGCGTAAGTCCATTCTGATTTTTCAATATCGTATTTTTGGTCAAGAATATAATCAGGGCCACATCCAAATAGCAGAAGAACAAAAAGGAAAGTTAGATACTTGAAGAAGTGATTCATTTGTTTTGATTTGATTTTGAATACAACACAATTTTAATAAAAACTATCTGCTAAACGTAAAAAGCTGCAATGAATATATCCATTACAGCTTTTCTTTATACTAATTTTTTAAAATTAAGTTTTAACGCTTAATTGAAAAAATCTTTCATTTTACCGAAAAAGCCTTTGTCTTCTTTTCCAGGTTGTGGAGCGAAGTTGGGCATATCTCGAAGTTTCTCTAAAAGCTTTTTCTCGCTATCATTTATTTTCTTCGGTGTCCAAATATTCACGTGGATCAATTGATCTCCTTTTCCATAGCTCTGAATCGCTGGAAGGCCTTTTCCTTTGAGTCGGAAAATTTTTCCACTTTGCGTTCCTGCAGGCACCTTCACTTTCACCTTCCCACCAATCACTGGCACTTCTACCGAAGTACCCAATGCTGCATCTGCAAAGTTTAAGAATAATTCATAGATCACATTCATTCCTTCTCTTTGAAGGTCTTCATGTTTTTTCTCTTCTATGTTTATTAAAAGATCCCCAGCAGGGCCGCCTTTAGCACCAGCATTTCCACGACCTCTCATAGATAACTGCATTCCTTCTTCTACACCAGCCGGAATTTCGATTTCGATCGTTTCTTCTCCCATTGCATTTCCATCACCACGGCAAGTAGTACATTTAGCGGTGATCGTTTCACCTGCTCCTTGGCAAGTTGGACAAGCAGAAGTTGTTTGCATTTGTCCGAGGAAAGTACTTCTCACCTGGCGAACATATCCTGAACCTCGGCAAGTTCCACAAGTCGTTACCGAGTTGCTATCCTTAGCTCCGCTACCTTGACAAGTAGTACAAGGAATTCGTTTTTTTACTTTAATTTTTTTCGTAACTCCATTAGCAATTTCTTCCAATGTCAATGCTACTTTAATTCTCAGGTTACTTCCTTTTTGTCCTCGTGAACGAGTTCTGGCTTGACCACCTCTTCCACCACCGCCAAAGAAAGATTCAAAAGGGCTTCCTCCACCGCCGCCACCAAAAATATCTCCGAATTGCTCAAAGATATCATCCATCGTCATGCCGCCTTGAAAGCCACCGCCGCCACCACTATTACCGCTTACACCAGCATGTCCGAATCGGTCATACCTTGCACGCTTATCTGCATCATTCAAAACTTCGTAAGCTTCGGCTGCTTCTTTAAATTTATCTTCTGCCGCTTTATCCCCTTCATTTCTGTCTGGGTGATATTTCATTGCCACCTTACGATACGCTTTTTTGATCGTTGTCTCGTCGGCTCCTTTTTCGACACCTAGTATTTCGTAAAAATCTCTTTTTGCCATGATTAATTTTTAATATTCAAGATCATAAGTTTTTGACCTTGAGCAAATCTTTATTTTACTTTCCAACCACCACCTTTGCGTGTCGGATAATTTTTTCTTTTAACAAATAACCTTTCTCAACTGTATCGATTATTTTTCCTTTCATGTCTTCAGAAGGAGCAGGTATTTCAGTGATTGCTTCATGAAATTCCGGGTCAAATTCTAATCCAGTAGACTCCATTGGCTCTAAACCTCTTTGATTCAAAATGGTATATAATTTACTGTAAACTAGGTTGACTCCTTCGCTAAAGACCTCGGTACTACCCTCTGCTTCTGCATTTTTCTTAGCTCTGTCAAAATCATCCAAAACTGGCAATAATGCTGACATTGTGTCCTGAGCAGCAGATTTCATCATATCTAGCTTCTCTTTCACCGTACGTTTTCGATTATTCTCAAACTCGGCCATTAGACGTAAATACTTGTCTTTTAGCTCTGCAATCTGGATATCTTTCTCCTCCATCTCTTCTTGTAACAACTCTTCTTTAGATTGCTTCTTATTACGCTTTTTAGACTTAGAAGATGCTTTTTCAGCGTTTTCTTCTTGATTTTCAGTGTTTTGCTCCTCTGCAATGGAGGTAGCATCCTGATCTCCTTCTATTTTTGGATCAGTATTCTTATCCTTCTTGCTCATTATATCTTTTATTTTTTTAAACATTAATTGTTTTCCTTTATAAAATTAGATTCACTTTTGGGCATCAATTACTCTGCCATGCCATTTTTGAGGTCATTTTGTCAGTTTACTGTCCAATCTTTTTTGAATCTCCTCAAATGACAGGTTAACACCGATAATCACACCTTCAGGGCTAATCAGATACTTCGTTGGTACTTCTTTGACACCATATTCAGAAGCAATTGGGCCATTGAAAAAGCGTAGACTTGTAGAAAGATCCAATACTTGATGTTTCCAAGAAAGGTTGTATTTCTTTAAAGCTCTTTCCCATCGCTCCGCATTATCTTCGACAGCTACTCCCACAATTTCAAAATCATCTGCATCTACAAATTTTTTTCCATTATATTTTTCATACAAAGATCGAACTTCGCCAAACTCTGCAATACATGGTCCACACCAACTTCCCCAAAAATCTATTAAAACATATTTACCTCGAAGGTCAGATATTTTTTCTGACTCATTTAAAGCAAACTCCGGGATGGTTTCCCCATTGACAAATTTAGGTTGTTTATAAATATATTGGCCAATAAAATATCCAGCAACAAGTACTGGAACGATCCAAGGGAATATCTTTTTCATAATAAATTATTTAAAACCGAACAAATATCGCGTAATAATGTTTGATGACCTAATTTGGAAGGAACGAATACCAAACACCGAATTACAACCTATCACCTTCCTTAAATATAAACTTCGTAAATTGCGGTATTAAATTTTGTTATTAAAAAGACACCTATGCTTTCTTTCAATCCAAAGGATATTCCAACCAAAGATTTACATCAATATTTATTAGGTAGTGTAGCGCCAAGACCAATTGCTTTTGCCAGTACGATTGACAAAGATGGAAATCCAAATATCGCTCCTTATAGTTTTTTCAATGCCTTTAGTTCGAATCCGCCAATTTTAGTTTTTTCTTCGAATCGAAAAGTAGTAGACAACACCACTAAGGATACTTTACACAATGTGATGGAGACAGGTGAAGTTGTGATAAATGTTGTCAATTATGCGATTGTCCGTCAAATGGCAGTGGCTAGTATTTCTTTCCCGACTGATACTAGTGAGTTTGAAAAAACGGGATTAACACCTATCCCTTCTGACGAAGTAAAACCTTTCCGGATTAAAGAGTCTCCGGTTCAGATGGAATGTAAAGTTCGAGATATCATCACACTAGGCGATCAAGGAGGTGCTGGACATTTAATCATTTGCGATGTTGTCAAAATGCATATTGCGGAAGATGTGATTGATGATCGAAATCGGATTGATCCACATAAAATTGATCTGATGGGTAGAATGGGTCGAGCTTATTACGTCAGAGCAAGTGGCGATGCGATTCAAACAATTGTCCAGCCAGTCATGCAAGTCACCATTGGTTATGACCAATTACCTTCGCATATTAAAAATAGTTCAATCCTCAGCGCCAATAACCTTGGACAACTAGCAGGAATCCCTGAATTACCAAATGCGGAAAGCATTGCTGATTTTAAAAATAATAACGAAGCGATTGATAATATTTTAAATGGTGAGAATTCAACTATTGGTTTACATGAACTAGCAAAAAAAGTGTTAGATGAATCAGACGATAGAGATACAGCGATCAAGGCATTGATGCTTGCGGGAGAAGCTTAAATATTACTTTTTCAAAAGCTTCTTTTTCTTTCTTTCATTTATCAGATTCCGAATCCAATTCGGAATAATAATCGCTCCAATCAGCAGGTAAGAATAGTAGGTAAACAAGCGCCAAAGTACCGCAATGGTCAAAGAAATATTTCCTGTCTCTGGCATATAATCGGTTACAAAACCACCGAAGGTAGCTTCTGCTATTCCAACTCCTCCAGGAGTTGGACTAAAAGCCATGATCACAAACATGGTTTCTAACCTTGCGTATAATTTAAATTGCGAAATAAAATCTAATGGTGTCGTTTCTACAAAAGCGATCACTAAGCAGTTCAATAACAAAAAACGGCAAGACCAAGCTGTCGCTGTAGAAAGAAAAGCACTGATATGGAAATTCCATTTTTTAAGCTTCATTTCTTTTGAAGCAATGATAATATCATTCCCCAGCTCAATTGCTTTATGCCGATACTTCCTTAGCCATTTTAGTTTCGTCGCACCAACTACGATTTTTTTAATAGGTCTTGGGTTTATAAAAATCCCATAAAAAAATGCGCTCCCATAAGCAAGCATCAATCCGTAAGCTCCTAAAAAAGTAAGTCCCCAACCGTCAATATCATCAAAACCTGACATATTGGGACGAATGATCTCTGGTCCTAAAATGAGAATAAAAATGGGTAAGGTTCCTACAAAAAAGATTGTGTCTAAAATTGCAGAATACAAAACAATCGTTGCTGTCTTTGCGGCGGATAATTTTTCTTGAGATAAAACAAAAAGCGCTACTGCCGATCCTCCAACACTCGTTGGCGAAATCGCAGAACTGAATTCCCAAATAAAAATTAATTCAATACACTTGCGCCAAGAAAAAGCACCTTCAGAAAGTATTCGCAATCGTTTTGCATAAGCAAAATGTCGAATCACCAAAAATCCTACGGAAAGTAAAATCCAAAAGATTGTATGGCCAGTCCAGTCTATTTTTGAAAATTCATTTGGATCATATTGTTTCCAAAACAAATACCCAACTACTGTCAACCCAATCAAGATTGGAACAATAATCCGCGAAACACGGATGGATTTTAAGACCTCCTGTTGCTCCTCGCTAAAATCCTCCTGTATGTCTTTTTTAGCCACTTCGTGTAAATTCTGTTTGATTAGTTGATAAAGAACGTGCCTTAATAATGAAATTTTATTCGCGCGACGTCTCTAAAACAAATGCAAGATAAGATTTGGTATACAAACCTTTCTACCTTTAGATAATAATTTATAGTTCTTTGACAAATTGTTTTAGAAGTTGTTCAATAATGTGTTCTAAGCATTAGTCAAAAAATCCTATTTTTACAAAAATTTGTATTTTCAATATGAATGAACGAATTAGAAAATGGCGACTAATCCTCGGCCGAAAAGCTGACCCGGAAAACGAAGTCGATTTGGAAGGTGGTGAAGGTTCTCTGGATCAAGTGCTTGAAGCGCTTTATGATGGAGAGCGGAAAGGTGGCCTTGGAAGTTCTTCTCCAAATGTCAATCGCTGGCTCGGTGACATCCGAAAATATTTTCCAAAATCTATCGTCCAAGTCATGCAAAAGGATGCCATGGAAAGGCTGGGTATGAAACGTATGCTCATGGAACCCGAGCTTTTAGAAGCTGCCGAACCTGATGTTAATCTCGTAGCTACACTTCTTTCCTTAAACAAAGTGATTCCTAATAAAACCCGAGATTCAGCAAGAGCTGTAGTCAAAAAAGTCGTTCAGGACTTAGAAAAACGATTAAAGAACCCGATGCGGGAAGCGATCCAGGGAGCGATCAGTCGCTCTGTTAGAAATCGCAGACCTAGACCCAATGAAATCGACTGGAATCGAACCATCCGAAAAAACTTAAGGCATTATCAGGTTGAACATAAAGCGATTATTCCCGAAAACCTCGTTGGCTATGGACGCAAAGGACAATCACTTCGACATATTATTTTGCTAGTCGACCAGAGCGGATCAATGGCTTCTTCCATGGTTTATGCCGGAGTATTTGGAGCCGTGATGGCTTCTTTAAAATCTGTCAAAACAAGCATGGTCGTTTTTGATACTGCTGTAGTTGACCTAACCGATGAACTAGATGATCCGGTAGATTTATTATTCGCTACTCAACTCGGAGGAGGCACAGATATTAATAAAGCATTGACTTACGCAGAAGGTCTTATTCAAAATCCTTCGGAAACTATTCTTGTGCTCATCTCTGATTTATTCGAAGGCGGTAATGAATCAGAAATGCTTCGACGTGTTTCTGCTTTGAAATCTTCCGGCATTCAATTCATCACTTTGCTTGCCTTGGATGATGAAGGGGCTCCTTCTTTTGACAAAACCATCGCGAGTCAATATGCCTCTATGAATATCCCTTCTTTTGCCTGTACCCCTGACCAGTTTCCTGGACTTATGGCAGCAGCTATCAAAAAAGAAGATATCCAAAACTGGATGGCTAGAAATGGAGTTATTGCCAAAGGATAAACAACAATCTTTTATAAACTAGCACACTACTTTCCACATTTTCTCCTAAAAGTTAAAGTTTAAAAGGATTTTATTCTGTCAATCCCTTTTTTATCTAAATTTTATACATAATTAGTACCTTAGTGTAAATTCATCAATAACTATTCTATGAAATCTTCTACACGAACCTTTAAAGGATTTATCCTTTTATTGTTAACTATTGGCATCTTCAGTTGTGGAGAACAAAAAGAGGCCACTGTTCTTATCTTTTCAAAAACTGCAGGCTATCGACATGGATCTATTGAGCCAGGAATAAAGGCTATAAAAAAGCTAGGTCTCGAAAACGGGTTCAAAGTCAAAATGACTGAAGAATCTTCAGAATTCAAAGAAGAAAATCTCCAGCAATATGCAGCCGTTGTTTTTTTAAATACCACAGGTGATGTCCTCGATCATGTGCAACAAGCAGATTTCGAAAGATACATTCAGGCAGGAGGAGGATTCGTTGGTATTCATGCCGCTGCAGATACGGAATACGACTGGATTTGGTATGGAAAATTAGTAGGTGGATATTTCAATGGACACCCTAGTGATCCAAACGTTCGAGAAGCAAAAATAAATGTCTTAGACAAAACTCATGTTTGTTCGAATATGCTCCCTGATACTTGGGAACGAACAGACGAATGGTATAATTACAAAAATCTAAATCCGAATATAAATGTCATCGCCAACCTAGATGAAACTTCTTACGAAGGAGGTACCAATGGCGACAATCATCCGATTGCTTGGTACCATGATTTTGATGGAGGCCGAGCGTTTTACACCGGAAGCGGACATACGGATGAATCTTTTTCAGAGCCTCTTTTTTTACAACACCTTCTAGGAGGAATCCAATATGCAATTGGCGAAAATAAATTAGATTATTCCAAATCAGTTTTCCATAGAGTTCCACCTGAAAATCGTTTTGTAAAAACCGTTCTCGCTCAAAATCTAAATGAGCCAATGGAACTTGATCTTTTCGATGATGGTAAGGTTATTTTTGTAGAACGACGAGGAGCAATCAAAATCTACGATCCAAGTACTGAATATTTAAAATTAGTGACCACTTTCCCTGTCCATACCGAATTCGAAGATGGTCTTTTGGGTGTAGCACTCGATCCGAATTATAATGAGAACAAGTGGATCTATTTTTTCTACTCTCCAATTGGCGATGAACCCAAACAACATGTTTCAAGATTTGTATTCGACAATGATAGCTTATACTATGATACGGAAAAAGTAGTCATTGAAATTCCAGTTCAAAGAGATGAATGTTGTCACTCTGGTGGCTCTTTAGAATTCGGGCCTGATGGAAATTTATTTATCGGCGTAGGTGATGACACCAATCCTTTTGATTCGGATGGTTTTGCTCCTATTGACGAAAGAAAAGGAAGATCAGCCTGGGATGCTCAGCGATCTTCAGGAAACACCAATGATCTTCGTGGAGGCATACTAAGAATTACTCCACAGCCTGATGGGACTTATACCATTCCTGAAGGAAATTTATTTCCAGTTGGAACACCAAAAACGAAACCTGAGATTTATGTAAAAGGATGTCGAAACCCTTTCCGAATTAGCATTGATCCAAAAACAAAAGATTTATACTGGGGTGACGTTGGCCCTGATTCTGGAAAAGACGGAATAGCTCGTGGACCAAAAGGAATCGACGAAATCAATCAAGCCAAAGGCCCAGGCTACTGGGGTTGGCCTTACTTCAGAGGAAATAACCAACAGTATCTTGATTATGATTTTACAAATAAAAAAACTGGCGAAAAATTCAATCCTGAAAATCCAATTAATGATTCGCCAAACAACACCGGATTGACAGAGTTACCACCAAGTAACAAATCTAAGGTTTGGTATTCTTATGATAAATCTCAAGAATTCCCTTGGGTTGGAGTTGGTGGTAAAAACCCAATGGCCGGACCAATTTACTATTCTGAAGATTATGAAGGACAGGATAAATTTCCAGAATATTTTGATGGAAAGCTGATCGCTTATGAATGGATGCGACACTGGATTTACCTAATCAAATTTGATAGCACAGGACAGATGGTCAAGATTGATCCTTTTATGCAAAACACAGAATTTTCCAGACCGATGGATATGTTTTTTGGAAAAGATGGAAAACTCTATATGCTCGAATACGGTAACAAATGGTTCGCAGAAAACCTCGATGCTCGTTTAGTTCGAATCGATTATATCCGAGGCAATCGCCAACCAGTCGCTCAAATCAAATCAGATAAATCTGTTGGAGGAGCACCATTAACCGTCGTATTCTCTGCTGAAGAATCTTACGACTTCGACGAAGATCAATTAACGTATGAATGGGATTTTGGAGATGGCTCCGATAAAAACAAAACCGCATTTCCAAGGCACACTTTTGAGAAGCCAGGCATCTATTCGGTAAGCCTGACCGTAAGCGATACCGATGGGCAAAAATCTTCTTCTAAAAAAGAAATTCAAGTAGGAAATGATCCACCAGAATTAAACTGGGAATTAGCAGGAAATCAAACGTTCTATTGGGACAATCGAAATCTAAATTACACCGTGAATGTAATGGACACCGAAGATGGGAAAACGAAAGACGGTTCTTTATCGCCAGACAATGTGGTCGTTTCTTTTGACTATCTCGAGCAAGGTCTTGACATTACAGAAATTGCTCAGGGACACCAGCTGGAAGTAACTGTTGCCGAGCCATTAGGCAAGCGTCTGATCAATGGTTCGGATTGTAAAAGTTGTCATGCTGAAAATGATAAAATCAACGGCCCTTCTTATACAGAAATTGCAGAAAGATATCGTAAAGATAAAAACGCACATGTATTTCTAGCTGGCAAAATCATCAAAGGTGGTGGTGGTAATTGGGGCGAAACGGTCATGTCTGCTCACCCTCAACTTTCCAATAACGAAGCAAGTACAATTGCAAAATATATCCTTTCTATAAACGGCCCTAAAAAAGTAGATTCTAAATATCCGGCCACTGGTAAATATGTGACGAAGGATCACATCAAAGGCAAGGAAAAAGGGCAATATGTTTTGATGGCTAGCTACACGGATAATGGTAACGAATCTATTAAACCTATTACTTCTCGAAAGCAAATAAATCTTCGCTATACAAAGCTAAGTGCTGGAAGTTTCGATGAAGCTTCAAAAGATCTAATACCTGGCGGAAACGATGTCAGAGAAATTTATGATGGGAATTACGTCATTTATAAAAATCTAGACCTCACAGATATTGAGTCCTTAACAATCAACTATGGAATGCGTGACAATCAGGAAACTGGTGGAACGATGGAAGTGTATTTAGACAACCAAGAAGGGACATTGATTGGAAAGACGGAAATCAGCGAAGCTGGAGAATCAAATTTTAAACTTAATAATACTACTGGTTTTCACGATTTATATTTTATTTTTAAAAACCCAAAGAATAATGGGAAGCAAGTGGCGACTATGAATTGGATTTATTTCAATCCAAGTAAGTCTTTGTCACTAAAATAAATAAAGTACATAAGTTAACTATGGTCTGAAGCTCACGTCCTCTTGCTGACCTGTTAATCTATTCGCTTGTTCACTTAAATTATTATTAATCAACGCATACACTTTTATGAAAACGATTTTTAAAATCACAAGCCTTTTAATTCTTAGTATTTTATTTTTCCCTTCTTGCGGCACTGAAGACGGAGGATCAAACAAAACGAATGGAGTAGAACGTCCAGCAGATCCTTGGGTATTCCGTTCCGTATTGGATATCAAACCAAGAATGGTAACCTTCGCTCTTAATGATAACTTATGGGCTGCCTATAGCACACAAAATGGATCGCTATACAAAGCATGGAAAGGAAATGTAGAATTCGACGGTGCAGTATACACCACTGCTCATGGTCCTCAACCAACTTCTGTTGGAGATGCTTACATCCTAGGCAATTCGGAAACGATGCCTTGGTTAATCATTGAAAATGGGCAAGAGATCAAACCTACATTTCAATACAAAGGTCATCGGTTCAGCAACGGTCATGCGGAGATGATGTATGAGCTAAGTTGGAATGGTAAAAAAGCAATAGTTAGCGAACAGCCTGAGTACTTAGACAATGGTAAAGGCAAGGCTGGTTTTGAAAGAACATTTACCACTTCAAATGTTCCTGAAGGAAGTCAAGTTGCTTTAATGGCTAACACCAGTTCTGTTGTTTCAAATAGCATGGTAAAAACCAACGGTGATTTTCAAATCATCAATGAAAGTCCAAGAGAATACAAAAAACTATCAGGTGTCGATCTCGAAGGAAAATTGATTTTAAAATCAAATGATAAAACTCATTTTACGTCTACCTTCATGGCACGTCCATTGATTCCAGATCCAAATAAAAAGAATGAAGAAGAGGAAGAAGAATCACCACTAGGACAAAGACTCATTGCGAAAAGTGATTGTAAATCTTGTCATAATACTTTCCGAAAAACAATCGGTCCAGCTTATAACGATATCGCTAAAAAATATTCAAATACAGATCAAAACGTTGCTCTACTTTCTGCTAAGATAAAAAATGGAGGTTACGGTGTTTGGGGTTCTCAAGTTATGAGTGCTCACCCAAATGAATCGATGACTGAAATCAATGAAATGGTCAAATACATCATGACGCTTGACGCTGAAGAAGAAGCTCAGATGAGTGCAATGTCAAAAGAATCTGTTCCTGAAAACCTAGACTATGTTTATGGTCAAAAAGACATCGTAGAAAATGAATTACTTCCAGGTTTGATAGGTACCGTTTACAAAGACGGAACGCCATTAGAGAAGTTAGCCGATATCAAGACAGATAGCAAACCTATATTCGTTGGACTCATTCCTCAAGTACATGCTGATGCTGGTGACCTTGAAACACTAGATCACGATTTCGGGATCATCCTTGAAGGCTATTTAAATATTCCCGCTGATGCAAATTATACTTTTAGATTACTAAGTGATGATGGCTCCCGACTAAACATTAACGGCCAAGTAGTTATCGACAATGACGGCCTTCATGGTGCCAGCCCTAAAGATGGAGCTATCGCATTAGCTAAAGGTTATCACAAGCTCAAAGTAGAATATTTTGAACATGGTGGAGGAAAGATGTTCTCTTTAGAATGGAGAACTGGTAATGAATTCCAAAGAGTACCTACGACCGCTTTTCTTCATAATAAAAATGAGGAACCTCAAAACTTTAACGTGAGCGGACTAAGTAGCGACACTAAAATCCCAGGAGATGGATCAGCACTAATAGGTGTTCATCCAAGCTATGACCTGACACAAGCAAGACCTGGTCTTTTCACACCAAGAGTTGGTGGAATGGATTTCCTTGACGATGGCAGATTAGTCGTTTGTACATGGGATCCTAACGGTTCTGTTTATATTGTCGAAGGTGCTCAAGGTGGTGATCCAAATAAAATGTCTTACAAACGTATCGGAGCTGGACTTGCAGAACCATTAGGTTTAAAAGTGGTGGATAATGAAATTTATATTTTACAAAAACAAGAATTAACGAAGCTTGTCGACACGGATGGTGACGACATGATCGACGAATATCAAACGGTTTGTAATTCATGGAATGTATCTGCAAATTTCCACGAATTCGCTTTTGGATTGGTTTATAAAGAAGGTTACTTCTACGGTACTTTAGCAACAGCAATTAACCCTGGTGGAGCAAGTACTCAACCACAAATTCAGGATCGTGGTAGAGTCGTAAAAATTTCAAAAGCAGACGGCAGCATGAAACTAATTGCTTCTGGTCTTCGAACACCAAATGGAATTGGTCTTGGTGTAGATAACGAGATTTTTGTTGCAGACAATCAAGGAGATTGGTTACCAGCTTCTAAAATCGTACACATCAAAGAAGGTGGTTGGTACGGTTCAAGATCGGTAGATTTCGAAGGAACAGAAGGCATGAAAGAAAACCTTCCTGTGGTTTGGTTACCTCAAGATGAAATTGGAAATTCTCCGAGTACGCCAATGTATATCAACGATGGTATTTATACAGGACAGATGATTCATGGTGAAGTTACCAACGGTGGTGTCAAAAGAGTTTTTGTTGAAAAAATAAACGGAGAATACCAAGGTTGTCTTTTTAGATTTACTCAAGGATTAGAAGCTGGAGTCAACAGAATTATATGGGGACCAGACGGCGCTCTTTATGCTGGAGGTGTTGGATCTACGGGTAACTGGGTACATGATGGAAAACTCTGGTATGGATTACAACGATTGAAAAACAATGGCAAATCTACTTTCGAAATGCTCGCAGTAAGAGCGAAATCAAATGGAGTAGAAATCGAATTTACAGAACCGCTTAAATCAGGTGATGGTTGGAACAAATCTGACTATGGTGTTAGACAATGGTTTTACAAACCAACCAAAGAATACGGCGGACCTAAGCTAGACGAAAAAGCTTTAAACATTCGATCGGTTAATGTTTCCGATGATCGTAAAAAAGTATTTTTAGAGTTAGATGGTATGAAATCAAATCATATGGTTTACATCAAAATCAATACGCCTTTCAGCAGTGCACTAGGTCATGAAATCTGGTCAACGGAAGCGTGGTATACGATGAATCAAATCCCAACAGGAGAGCCTGGCTTTAAAACAAGTGCCCCTCCTGCTACAGCAGTAAATACCTTAAGTGCTTTTGAAAAAGCAGCAGGCTGGAAGTCATTATTCGATGGAAAATCAATGGCAGGATGGCGCAACTTCAATAAGCAAACCGTAGGTTCTGGTTGGATCGTCAAAGATGATGCGATTTACTTAAACTCTAAAAAAGGAGCCGACGGTAATTGGGAAGCTAAAGATGGTGGCGACATCATTACGGAAGGTCAATATGAAAATTATGAACTGTCGCTCGAATGGAAAATCGGAGCTTGTGGAAACAGCGGAGTTATTTTCAATGTTGTCGAAGATGCAAAATACGAATTCGTTTGGCAGACTGGTCCGGAAATGCAAGTACTAGACAATACTTGTCACCCTGATGCAAAAATAAGAACGCATCGTGCAGGTGATCTTTACGACATGATCGAATGTAAATACGTAACGGTAAAACCTGCAGGTCAATGGAATCATGCTCGCTTAGTGATCAACAAAGGAAAAACAGAACATTGGTTGAATGGTCGAAAAGTGGTCGAGTACGAAATGTTCACAGACCAGTGGACGGACATGATCGCTAATAGCAAATTTAAAGACATGCCGGATTTTGGGAAATCGAAAAAAGGGCACATCTCTTTGCAAGATCATCGTGATCCTGTTTGGTATCGAAACATTAAGATTAGAGAAATTAAAGCGATTCAATAAAACATTTAGAATGGTGGTTTCAAGTTTTAAAAGAACATGAAATCACCATTTTAGTTAACATTCAAATCACTTTTTTTGATAAACTAAAATATTTTACTAGCTTAGAAATCAAATAAAAACGAAAAACATTATGATAAACGACAAGAGACTTTTTTATGGTAGTT
This sequence comes from uncultured Saprospiraceae bacterium, assembly GCA_937921595.1. Classification (GTDB taxonomy): domain Bacteria; phylum Bacteroidota; class Bacteroidia; order Chitinophagales; family Saprospiraceae; genus JAHDHW01. The sequence continues at coordinate 23,753 of CAKZTD010000184.1, read as the reverse complement.
GCTTTGCTTTGATTACAACTGCTTTTTCATTTGCAATTGCAGCAGGAATTTTAGATCAACTTAAAACAGAATTAGAATTAACCGCCAGTCAAGCAGGCCTAATAACCTCAATGTGGTTTTTAGGTTTTCCAATTTCAATGGTAATCGGTGGTCTTATTTACCATAAAATAGGTGGTAAAGTAATTATGCAATTTGCTTTTTTTGCACATGCAGCTGGTATTTTGCTACTCATTTTTTCTGGCAATTATATAGGCTTACTAATAGCTAATTTGCTCATCGGTCTAGGTAATGGCTGTACAGAAGCAGCATGCAATCCTATGATTGCAGATGCTTATGAAGGAAATAAAATGAGTACAATGATGAATCGTTTTCACATGTGGTTTCCAGGAGGAATTGCCATAGGAAGTTTACTCTCAGGATTCATGACAGACTTTGGAATTACAGGCCAAAGTCAGGTATGGCTGCTTTTAATACCGACACTTATTTACGCTTATTTATTCTTCGGTCAAGATTGGCCTAAAGCCAAAGTTCAAGAAGCTGCAACCTTAGGAGGCAATTTAAAAGCAATGATCACCCCACTATTTCTATTCATTGCTGCTTGTATGGCTTTAACAGCAATTTCAGAATTTGGCCCTAACCAGTGGGTAGGTTTAATACTAGCTAAAAGTGGGGCGCATCCAATGTTAATTTTAGCACTTACAGCAGGGCTCATGGCTGTTGCAAGATTTTTTGGAGGAAACATGGTGGCAAAGTTTGACCAAACTGGAGTATTGTTAGGTTCTGCTATTCTTGCGACTATTGGTATATATTTGTTCAGTACCCAAACAGGTAGCATGGCTTATGTAGCAGCAATAATCTTTGCACTAGGTATCGCCTATTTCTGGCCAAACATGATAGGCCTTATCGCTACTAAAGTTCCAAAAAGTGGGGCGCTTGGAATGTCTATCGTCGGTGCTGTTGGAATGTTTTCAACTTCTATTTTCCAACCAATCATCGGTGGATGGATTGACTCTGACAAAGCCGCTGCAGCAGCAACCGGTTTGACAGGAGATGAACTAACTTTAGTTTCTGGTCAAGCGACTTTAGGAACTATGGTTATTTTCCCTGCTATCTTGATCGTGCTTTTCACTATCCTCTATTTCTGGATTAAAAACAAAAAAAATGATGAAGTCGCAATGGCTTAAAATATAAATCACCTAGTTTTATTATCAGTACAAATATTAAAAAACTCTGGAGTCTATACTTCAGAGTTTTTTTGTTTAAAAGCTTTTTATAAAACTCGATCCTCAATGCTTTTTAAAACCCTTCCACCTCAACTCTAATCCGCTGACAGAAAATTAACTTAGTATATTTTTATTTTAAAAAAGTAATTAGCTACCTTCAATACAATTACAGAACCCTTTATTATAAGAACCTTACACATTATGAGTAGAAAAATCAGAATGGGGATGGTCGGTGGTGGTCGAGGTGCATTTATTGGTGCAGTTCACCGCATGGCAGCAGCCCTAGATGGAGAAATTGAATTAGTCTGCGGAGCGTTTAGCAGCAGTCCTAAAAAAGCAAAACTTTCCGGAAAAGATCTCTTTTTACCAGCAGACCGATGCTATGGTAGTTATGAAGAGATGATCAAAAAAGAAAAAGAACTTCCCGAAGGAGAACGTATGGATTTTGTTTCTATCGTTACTCCGAATCATGTCCACTTTGGTCCAGCAAAAATGGCTTTGCAAAATGGTTTCCATGTCGTTTGTGACAAACCTCTTTCTTTCAATATGAAGGAAGCCAAGGAATTGCAACGCCTAGTTAAAAAGACAGGATTGCTATTCGCATTGACACACAACTATACTGGTTATCCGATGGTCAAGCAAGCCAAAGTGATGATCAAAAAAGGTAAAATAGGAAAGATCAGAAAAGTGGTTGTTGAGTATCCTCAAGGCTGGCTTTCTACAAGAGTGGAAGCCACAGATTCTAAACAAGCTGCCTGGAGAACTGATCCTAAAAAATCCGGTATCGCCGGAGCAATGGGAGATATTGGAACGCATGCAGAGAACCTTGCCGAATACATGACCGGATTGCAAATCACTAAGCTTTGCGCCGACATCAACATTATGGTCGAAGGAAGAAGACTAGATGACGATGGCAATGTATTGTTAGAGTTTGATAATGGCGCAAAAGGGATTTTATTCGCTAGTCAAATCGCTGCTGGAGAAGAAAACGCGCTCCGCATTAGAGTCTATGGTGAAAAAGCAGGATTAGAATGGGCTCAGATGGAACCCAATAGCCTAATCGTCAAATGGCTAGACAAGCCAATGGAAATTTTACGCACAGGATTTGGAAATCTATCTCCAGAAGCTCAAAACGCAACAAGAATCCCTGCTGGCCATCCAGAAGGATATTTAGAAGCATTTGCAAACATTTACCGCAATTTTGCAATTAGCCTCCGCGCAATTATTAATGGAAAAAAACCAAAAGCAATTTATATGGATTTTCCGAGTGTAGAAGACGGTGTTAGAGGAATGCGGTTTATAGAAAAAGTTATCGAATCAGGTAAAAGCAAGCAAAAATGGATGAAATTCTAAATAATATTTCTATTTTTGAAAAACTTACCTGCCTAGAGAATCTTTTTAGGATTAAAATCCGTTGACCAATCTTACGTACTTTAAATAATTTAACAATTTTATTAACCAAAAAAATTGAATGGCATGAATTCAAATTTTACGTTTAAATGGGGCAAAGTTGCTCTAAGTTTATTAATGATCTGTTGTACCATGTTTTCGCTTCAAGCGCAAACTGATGCAACGGTTCAAGTTACTGCTCCTGCTAGTGTTACTGGCGATTATCAGGCTAGAGTGTCTGTATTCGGAGGCGGTGAAATTCCAATGGACGTTTCTGGTCCTGTTATGGAAGCAGTTGACACAGGTGGATTGACCACTGTTTGTGATACTGTTGCAAATGATCTTACCGGTGCTATTGCATTACTAGATCGTGGTGCTTGTGGCTTTGTTGCTAAAGTAACAAATGCTCAAACAAAAGGTGCAATTGGAGTTATTGTTTGTAATAGCAATGACGGAAACCCAGGAGCAGATCAAGCAATTCCTATGGGTGGTGACGCAATGGGAGCAATTTCGATTCCTGCTGTCATGATGTCATACAATGGATGTCAAACTATCCGTGCTGAATTAGCAAACGGTCTAATGGTAACATTAACTGCTACTCCAGCTCCAGGTGATGACGATGTTTGTACTACTGCTACTCCTATCGCAGCAGGTATGCATTCCATTGATTCTATAGACAATGGTTTTAATGCAGTATTTGCAGATGCAGTTAATTCAGTATGGAATACTTATACTCCAGCTTCTGATTTATTAGTTACTGTTCGTTCTTGTGGTTTAACTGCTACAGATACCAGATTAAGTGTTCTTAGTGGTGCTAGTTGTGACGTTGCAGATCTACTAGTCAATGGATTTAATGATGATTGTGATTTTGCTGGAGGCGATTATGCATCTGAAATTAGTTTTGCTGCAGCAAGTGGAACTGATTACTGGATTTACTGGGATGACAGATGGTCTGCTAGTGGTTTCGATTTCGAAATCGTAGAAGAGCCGCTTCCAATGGTTGATGTAACGGTTACTGTAGACATGAATAACGAATCTGTTAATAACGGTGGTCACATCGCTGGTAGTTTTAACGGCTGGGTTTCAGTACCAATGACTGATAACATGGATGGGACTTACACCTATACTATTACAGGAGTAACGGCTGCTGACACTGTTGAATACAAGTTCCAGAATGGTTTCAATATGAACTGGGAAGAGTTCACTGCTGGTGATGTATGTACCGTTACTACTCCTGATGGTATGTTTACCAACCGCGCCTTCATAGCTCCTATCGCAAATGGAGCTGTCGGTCCAGTTTGTTTCAACTCTTGTGAGGCTTGTCCTCCTCCTGCTTGTACTGATCCTGATGCAATCATTTGTGATGATTTTGAAAATTATACACTGACGGATATATCTGCTCAAGCAGCTTTCTGGACACCTTGGGGTGGAACTCCAGGAGCAGCGGATGATGCAGTAGTATCTGATGCATTCGCTTCTAGTGGATCTCAGTCTCTTTTAGTTTCTGCAGCTAATGGTGATGACATGTTATTACTATTAGGAAACCAAACTACAGGAAATTATTTACTTACTTGGAAAATGTATGTTCCAATGGGTAGTGGTGGATATTTCAACGTTCAAAAAACAGAAGTTGCAGGTGAAGAATTCGGAATGCAAACATTCTTAAATACGGATGGTACAGCTACAATTGATCAAGCTGGTGCTGGTAGCATTACCTACAACTGGACTCCAGATGTATGGATGAATATGTCTTTAAATGTAGATTTGACAAATGATTGGACGACTTATACTATTGATGGCGTTGCTGTCGGTGGATGGCCTGCAAGTGATCAAGCTTTAGCTGTTGGTGGTATGCTTCAATTAGGAGCAATCAACTACTTCGGAGGGGCGGATGTAACTCAATACATCGATGATGTATTATTCAAAGCATTACCTGAATGTCCTGCGGATGCAGTAATCTGTGATGGTTATGAAGGTTATGCTCCTGGTTCTACTACAGGTGGTCAAGCACCTTGGTGGTCTACATGGAGTGGTGACTTTGGTACTGCTGAAGATGGTATCGTAAGTGACGACATAGCTTTTGATGGAAATACTTCTATGCTTATTGGTGACAATGGAGCTCAAGATGTATTGTTACTATTAGGTGATCAATCAACAGGTAATTGGAGAATCGAACAAATGATGTATGTGCCTACAGGCAACATTGGATATTTTAATATTCAAGATGAAGAAGTTCCAGGCCAACAGTGGAACATGGAAGCATGGTTTAATGGTTCAAATGCTAGTGCTTATACAGCAGGTATGGGGCAATTAGCTTCTGGTGAAACTTTTGTCACACCACAAGATCAATGGTTTATGGTATCAAGTGAGATTGACCTTGACAACCGTACACATACATTCACTGTAGACGGTGTCGTTGTACTTGACGCTGTTGATTATCCTGTTGGAGACAACATAGGAGCATTAGACTACTTCTCTATCAGTGATGAACATACTGCATATTTCGATGCAATTCGTTTCATCGAATTAGAGCCAGTAGTTGTTGATCCAATTCCAGTTGATGTTACTTTTACAGTTGACTTGAATAATGAAGATGACATGGGTGGTTATATCGCTGGTGAGTTCAACGGGTGGACTGGTGAAATAATGAATGACAATGGTGACGGAACTTACTCTATTACTATTCCTTTATTACCTGATTCAACGATCGAATATAAATTCCAGAATGGTGTTGATGGCTGGGAAGGTGACTTCGCTGCACAAGCTGATGATCCTGCAAACTGTGGAATGAACAACAATCGTTTTGTTGTCGTAGGCGATATGGCAATGAATGTAGATATCGTATGTTTCAACTTATGTGGTGACTGTACGACTAGTGCTGAAGATATTGAGTTTAACAACTCAATTGCTATCTATCCTAATCCTACATCTACTGTTACAAACATCGAGTACAACTTCGATGAGTCTAACGATCTTAGAATTCAATTGATGAATAACTTAGGTCAGCAGATTAGTTCTGAATTATTGAATAGCGCTCAAAATGGAGTTCACCAAATGAAGTTAGAAAACCTAGCTTCTGGTGTTTACTTTATCCATATCACAAATGGTGAGGCATCAATGGTTGAAAAACTATTCGTTGACTAGTAAGTTTTAAATACTTTATAATGAAAGGCTTATCGGAGTTTCCGATAAGCCTTTTGTTTTTTATCCGGATTTTTTTTGTTATTTTTATAAAAACTTACCCGCCTTTTATCTTGGAAGATTACCGAAAGGGGAAATTAACTCCTATTTTCTTAACACTAAAATCAAAAAGCATGATTTCTAAATTTACAACAAAGTACTCCTTCGTCTTTTCCATTTTATGTTTTCTACTCCTCGGAAACATTTTAAATGCTCAATCTATAACGATCACTTCACCAGCTAGTGTCGCTGGAGAATATCCAGTAAAGCCAGCCGTATATGGACCATTAATAAATGGCCCGATTGCAGGACTTATTGAATTAGCAGATGATGGCAATGATAATGGAATAGGGATAACCGACGCCTGCGAGCCTTTACTAAATGACATGACTGGAAAAATAGCCATGATAGATCGTGGTGGCTGTCTTTTTGAAAATAAAACAATTCATGCACAAGATCAAGGAGCCATCTTAGTTATTGTCTGTAATGGAGAAGGGCAAGGTGACGAAACAGTGTCAATGGCTGGTGTAGGTGCGGGGATCGTAAACATTCCATCAGTCATGATGTCTTACAATAATTGTGAAATATTAAAAACAGAAATTGAAAACGGAATTATGGCAACAGCCAATCCATTTGCTCCAGGAGAATCCTGCCCGACTGCTAACAATATTTCAGAAGGTTCGCACTTCGTTCCAGAATTAGTCAAAGGAGGATCGATCAACCCAGACGCTACTTCTGCCTACTGGTATTCTTATACCCCTGAAGTAGATGGAGAAGTAAATCTCAGTGCTTGTGGTGGCGGTGTTGATACCCGTCTTTTTGTATCTACTAGTGAATGCATGCTTTTAGATATGCCGATACTTTTAGAAAATGACAATACTTGTGATCTTGGGAATGGCGTCTTGAATGCTTCCGAGCTAAACTTTTCTGTAACTGCCGGAACGGAATATAAAATATTCTGGGACGACCGATGGGACAGCAACGGGTTTGAGTTTACCTTGAACAATAGTTCGGTTAGTACGGAAGATATTGAGTTTAATAATTCAATTTCTATCTATCCTAATCCAGCATCTGGCATCACTAATATCGAATATAATTTTGATGAGTCAAATGATCTTAAGATCCAATTGATGAATAACCTAGGTCAACAAATTAGTGCTGACTTATTGAACAGTACTCAAAATGGAGTTCACCAAATGAATTTAGAAAATTTAGCTTCTGGTGTTTATTTTATCCATATTACAAATGGCGAGGCATCAATGATTGAAAAACTTTTTGTCGACTAGCAATTTTCAAATATTTCATTACAAAAGGCTTATCGGATTTCTCTGATAAGCCTTTTGTTTTTTAATAAAATAAAAGGCACCTAAGAAATTATTTTAAATGAGCATAAACGGCATTTGGTATTCGGCATTAGGAGAGCCCGAAAACCGAATACCAAATGCCGTTTTCTTCAACTTAGAACAAGTAAAACCTAATCGTATTTTCAACCCCATCATCTGCATCTCAAGTTTTCTATAAGATCCAAATCTTTTCGAATAGAAATCATTTTTTTATCAAAGAATCACTATTTTTAGCAGTCCATTATTTCGAGGACAAATTATTTATTTATAAAAATCTTCACCTATGAAAAACATCAAAGGACCTGCAATATTTCTTGCTCAATTTGCAGGAAGCGAAGCACCTTTCAATACCTTGGAAGGCATGTGCAAATGGGCTGCTGGCCTCGGTTACAAAGGCATTCAAATACCTACTTGGGAATCTGGTTTAATCGATTTAAAAAAAGCAGCAAAAAGCAAAACTTATTGTAGCGAGCTCAAAGGGCTTGTTAAATCATATGGATTAACCATCACAGAACTTTCTACTCATTTGCAAGGACAATTGGTTGCGGTAAATCCAGCATACGATGTGATGTTCGATGGCTTCGCGCCAAAGGAAGTTCACGGTAAACCCAAAGCAAGAACAAAGTGGGCGATTCAACAATTAAAATATGCAGCAAAAGCAAGCCAAAATTTAGGCATCAAAGCGCATGCTACTTTTTCAGGTGCATTGATCTGGCATACCATGTATCCTTGGCCACAGCGACCACAGGGCTTAGTGGAAACTGCATTTAAAGAATTGGCCAAACGTTGGAAACCAATCTTGAATGCATTCGATGATGCTGGTGTTGATTTATGTTATGAAATTCATCCAGGAGAAGACTTACATGATGGAATCACTTTCGAAAGATTCCTCGAAGCAACAGGCAATCACAAACGTTGTCATATCCTTTATGATCCAAGTCACTATGTATTACAATGCTTAGACTATGTTTCTTTTATTGACATCTATCACGAACGGATTAAGATGTTCCACGTAAAAGACGCTGAGTTTAATCCTACAGGAAGATCCGGTGTTTACGGAGGTTACCAAGGATGGGTTGACCGCCCTGGTCGTTTTAGATCTCTTGGAGATGGGCAAGTAGATTTCAAAACTATCTTTAGCAAATTGGCTCAATATGATTTTGATGGCTGGGCAGTTCTTGAATGGGAATGTTGTTTGAAAGATTCTGAACAAGGAGCTAAAGAAGGTGCTGATTTTATACGTGATCATATTATTAAGGTAACTAAAAGAGCATTTGATGATTTCGCAGGAGGAAAACCTGATGAAAAATTGAATAAAAAGATAATTGGGTTGTAGTTTTATATTTCAAATCTTGAGGCATAATTGTTTAAAACAAAACCTCTCATAGATTTGAATCATAAAAACTACAAATTCGATATGTTTAAAAATTTAAATTCTAAAAAGGCTAAAGGTTCAATCTTGAAATTCAAATTGATGCTTTTAGCCTTTTTTCTTTTTTCTATATCTGCCTTTTCTCAATCGCCATTACAAACCATTCGAGGAATCGTTTCTGATACCGACTCTAAACAAAGTCTCATTGGAGCTACCGTGGCTATCATCGACTCGGACCCAGCGACCGGAACAAGTACCGACGAATTAGGTAAGTTTCGTTTAGAAGATCTTAAAGTTGGATATTATGACCTTAAGATCAGCTTGATTGGATATGAAACCTTGACCTTATCTCAGCTTTTATTAGAATCTGGAAAAGAGTTGGTCTTGGACATTCAGCTTTCCGAAAAAACGGAAACACTTACGGAGGTTGTTTTGATTGGAAAAAGACCTCGATCTGAAAAAATTAGCCCTGTCAGTATCAACACACTTACCCAAGAAGAAGTGCTAAGATTCCCTGGTACATTTTACGATCCATCTCGACTGGTCATGACCTTTGCAGGAGTAGCAAGCACAGATGATCAAGCCAACAATATTTCCATTCGTGGCAATAGCCCAAACAGCTTGGCTTGGAGATTGGAAGGCTTAGAAATTGTCAATCCTAATCACCTGAGCAATGCGGGTACATTTAGTGATCGTCCAACTCAAAACGGTGGAGGGGTCAATATTCTAAGTGCTCAATTATTGGGAACATCTCATTTTCTAACCGGTGCATTTCCTGCTTCTTATGGAAACACACTTTCTGGTGTCATGGACATGCGACTGCGTCCTGGCAATAATGAAAAATATGAGTTTACCGCACAAGCAGGTTTAATTGGTTTTGACTTAGCAGCGGAAGGTCCATTTTCTAAAAACAGTGATGCCTCTTTCTTGGTCAACTATCGATATTCATTTATTGGTTTGCTGACTACGCTCGGAGTTGAAGTGAGTGATGAAGATATTCGGTTCCAAGATATTGCCGTTAATATTAATTTACCAACAAAGAACGCTGGTCGTTTTACTTTTTTTGGAATGGGTGGATTTAGTGAAAATATATTTTTAGCAGAAAGAGATACAACCAGCTGGGAATTTCAAAAAGATCGTTTCGATATATTTTTTGAAAACAGAATGGGTGCCTTGGGCATGACTCATACTATGGCTTTAGGCTCAAAAACTTTATGGAATTCTGCACTTGTCGCTTCGAGTCGAAATTCTTCCCGCTTAGCCAATCGACTAAATGATGATTTTATTGGAAGCGAAGCATCTTTTGATTCGTTTACCGAACGAAAAGTATCTTTTTCTACAAAGATCAATCATAAATTTAATCCCGAAAACAAACTCAACTTCGGTATTTATCTCACAGAATTTAATGATGATTTCTTTTCAGCTACTGACACTTTTGATGTTAATTATGATGGTTTCCAACAAAGCATGTTGATTCAACCTTTCATTAATTATCAAAAGGGATTCTTTGGAAATCAGCTTCAAGCAAACCTTGGATTGCATTATCAATACTTCACTTTTAATGAGTCTCAATCTTTGGAACCTAGAGCTTCTTTAAAATATTTATTAAATAAAAAACAAAGCCTAAGCATTGCTTATGGTCTACATAGTCAGGTTCAACAGGCACAAGTTTATTTTACAAATACACCTACCCTACTCAATGAAAATCTTGGATTCACAAAAGCACATCATTTGGTTTTGGCTTATGAAAACAAACTCGCAAAAGCATTAAATTTAAAAGCAGAAATTTACTATCAATCGCTTTTCGATGTTCCGATTGTCAATGATCCCAATAGTTCTTTTTCTACCTTAAATCTTTTAGAAGGGATCGTAACGGAAGACTTAGTCAATGAAGGGACTGGCGAAAATTATGGGATTGAAATTGGTATTCAAAAGACTTTTTCAAACAATACTTTCTTCTTGGTGAATGGTTCTTATTTTGAATCCAAATACACCGGAGGAGATGGCATCCAGCGTGACACTCGTTTTAACAGCAATTACATTTTCAATTTCAATACTGGTCGAGAATTTCGTTGGAATAAAAAAGGAAAGGATAAGGTTTTTGGTGTCAATGGCCGAGTCGCTTATTATGGAGGTTTTCGAGATACGCCGATTGATGCAGAAGCTTCTGTTCTTGCTGGCGAAACGATCTATCTCGAATCGGAAGCTTTTTCTATAAAACAAAGTGATTTTTTCAAATTGGATTTAAGGTTGTATTTTAAAAATAACAAACCTAATTTCAGCAGTACCGTTTCTCTCGATATTCAAAATGCTACGAATCAGGAGAATGTTGCTTTTAGTTATTTTGATGCTGAGCAGGGAGAAGTGATTGTAAAAAATCAGTTGGGCTTGATTCCGATCTTGAGTTATAGGATAGAATTCTAGGCTAACAAGTTAGCAAAGTAATAAGTTAACAAGGCAACAATAGAAAGCCCATTGCTAACTTATTAATTTCATCCTCTCTTAACTTTATTAAAAAAGTCGATCATAAAAATTAAACATTCCAAAGATGAAAATCCTAAACATCATACTAGCCCTGCTTTTTGTTCTGTTTGCATATTTCCAATATAACGATCCAGACCCTTGGATGTGGATTGCGATCTATGGAGTGGTGGCAGTGATTTGTATTTTTGCTGCATTTAAAAAATATAACCGATGGGCGATATTAATTCTATTGGGAGGCCTTGGAATTTATTGGGCGATCTTACTTCCAGATTTTGTTACTTGGCTTGGAGATGGAATGCCGACTATCACGGGATCGATGAAAGCGGAATCGGAATACATTGAATTGGTTCGGGAATTTTTGGGATTGTTGATCTTGATAGGAGTTTTGGCTTTTCAGTTTTGGAGTGAGCGGAAATATAGAAGTACTTCATAAGTTACTATCCTCTTTTTGGATGAAATTTTAATTCTAAATATTTTACTTAATGTTTATTGGTAGAATCAGCGAATGAAGGAATGAGTGAATATGGTGGAAATTTTAAATTCTAAGCATGTTTCTTTTACATTTAGGAGGCCATTCACTCATTCTTAAATTCACTCATTCGCTCATTTTTTTTGTTCCATTCAAAAGTGTACAGTAGCTTAAATATTTACTTAAAAGCCTAAAAGCCCCTTCAACTCTCTCATGTCCTCAAAAACCTCAGCGCCAGCACTCGTCAATTTCTCTCTAGGCGTTCGACCAGCATAACCGAAGACCTGCATCCCGGCAGCTTTGGCAGCATGAATCCCATGATCGCTATCTTCAATGACAATACAATCTTTATTTTCAAAACCCATCGTCTTGGCTGCATGCAAAAACAAGCGAGGGTCTGGTTTCCAATGCCCAACTTCATAGGCACTAAATAGTTTTCCATCAAAGAAATGGGTCAAACCAGTCAAATTTAGATTCAATTCCATTTTAGGAATCGGTCCGTTGGAAGCAACGCATCTGATGTTTGGAAGGTTTTCAAGAATCTCTTTTATCCCAGGAACAGCCTGAAGTTCTTTTCGAAACAACTCATAACTACGTGTCCGATATACGTCCTCAAAATCTTCAGGTATATCCTGGCCAGTCATTTTTTGAGCATAATCTCTTACATTCGCCAGCGATCCACCAGCAAAAAGCTTGATCGCTTCTGCTTCTGTCATTGGAATTCCTAGGTCTTGCATTTGCCCTGCAATTGTCCGATTAGACAAGGGCTCACTATCAACAAGAACACCATCGCAATCAAAAATGATTAATTTGTTTTGTTTTTCCATTATATTCAATAATTTTAGGAGCTCAAAGATAATATATCCTCGACGTAATAAAATAAAAATTAATACGTTGAAATATTGTTACACCTATTCCTATTCTCTCTACCTAACATACAAGTAAACTAGCAAGTGGAAAGTTCACCTTTTCTGCCTGTACATCGAGAAAACTTATTCTAAAAATTTCCGTTTGAATTTTTTTATGGTTTTCTAAAGCTATTGTTCCAAAAACTGAACTTAGCCAGACAATTTTGTAATCTTTCGAAAAGAAAATGACACTAAGAAAATGACTAACTTTTTAAATAAGAACTTCACTCAACTCATTACCTTACTATTTTTACTTCCCCTAAGTCTCTTTGGCCAGTCGCCTAATACCTTAGTCATGGGAAACATCAATAATTCTCTTGCCAAGCACATTGAAATTCAGGTCAATCAAAACTACCTGAAAGATGCTACGGATCTTTATAAATCAAATATTCTAGATGATGGTTCATTTATGTTCGCTGTGGAAATCAATGAACCTCAACTGGTAAAAATCATTTATGCTCGAAACGAGGCTTTAATCTATCTCGAACCACATGATACTTTGGTTTTAGATAGTGAAGCTAACTCTTTTCAATTTTCATTAAAATTCTCAGGAAGAAGTGGCCCAAACAATACTTGCTTATACGAGCATTTCAAAACGAATCCTCCGATTATGAATGCCTGGGAGCTTTTGCAATATCAAAAAGGTATCTTTTGGTTTGCCAATGAAAAAATGATGGATGATCAAATGCAAAAACTTAAAGGGGGACAATTTTCTTCCAAGCTCAGCCGAAAGAAAGATAAATCCATGTCCAAATTATTGCAATTTCAAAATATGGACAAAGGAGAACTGACGCAAGATTTTATCAGTTTCTTAGAAACAGATATTTACTTTGACTGGGCTTATCACATGCTTCTTTATGGATCAGTTTACAATCATATGCACCAATTAGATGAGGCTGCCTTTTTCAAATTCTTAGAAGACATCCCACTTCATGACAAGCAAATTGGTAGTTACTGGTATCGAAATTTTTTATTAGCATTTGTCAATCACAATTCATTAAAGGAAAAAAAAGAAGGAGATGAATACGCCAATCAATATTTACTGGCAGAATCATTGCTACAAGATAAAGCGAAGTCTTTTGTAAAAGCACATTTGATATACAAAGCTTTTTACGCAAAAAGAATCGATGAAATCATCCCTCATTATCTAGATTTTTTAGATACTAATCCTTACCCTCCTTTTGATGACAAAGTAATTGGCGCTTATCAAAAAGCAATGAAATATGCTGTAGGTGCTCCGGCTCCAGATTTTTCCATCAATAATATTCAAGACGAATCAATTAGTCTTTTAGATTTTCAAGGGAAAGTTGTTTTACTAAATTTCTGGGCAAGTTGGTGTCGACCTTGCATGAGAAAAATGAATCAGATGAGACCCATGCAAAAAGAATTGGAAGCACAGAATATTGTCTTTGTAAATATTTCTCTAGATAGAGATAAAACAGCCTGGACGAATTCCATCAATGCGAATGGTTTTAAAGGAATCCATTTAATGGCAGATGGTTCATTAGATTCTTCTGTAAGTACTTCGTATGAAGTAAAAGCCTTGCCTCAATATTTTATTATTGACAAACGAGGTAACTTCGCAGAGAAACCAACGTCAAAAGATTTGAACGACTTAAAGAGAACTTTAGAATATCTAAATATTAAAAATTGATGTTCCAACTACACACAATTAAAAATTGGTTAACTCCTTTTTTTGCACTTCTGTTCTTAGCGAATCTAAGTGCTCAATCGGACATACTTACCGAGGCAGACCAAATGCCTTATTTCTTCGGGTGCAGTGATACTGACATTTCGGAGGAAGACAAACGAAATTGTTCCAACAGAAATCTTATCCGTTTTATTTCCAACGAATTGATTTATCCTACAACGGCTAAAGAAGAAGGTGTGGAAGGAACGGTCTATGTGTCTTTTATAATCGATGAAAAAGGAGAGGTAGAATCTCCGAAATTGATCAGAGGTATTGGTGGTGGATGTGGAGAAGCTGCACTAACAGTAATAAAGAATATGCCGATATGGGAACCTGGTTTCCATCAAGGTCATGCTGTAAAAGTAAAACTTAATGTCCCTATTCATTTTTCTTTTAAAAACGAAGCGGTCCTTGATAAAGGTCAACAATATCAAATCAATTGGGGAAGTTTATCTACTCAAGTTAAAATAAGTAAGCAGGATTTAGAAAATCAAATGTTGAAGACCCTCCATGTACGAGATCCTTATGGTGATGAAAAATCAGTTACAGAGTTGATCTTCGCTTACGAAAAAAAGAGAGTCTATTCAGAGGCGAGCAGTGCTGGCAAAATTACTAGTGACCTTAAAAAAATAATTACGAAAGCTAAAAAAGGAGGGACTTTTTCTATTACCGCTGTTGTTCAGGTCAAAGGAGAATTGATTTTTGTAAAACGTGCTTTTCAGATTATTTAGAAAAGTTTTCCTTGTTCGGCAAAACTCATTGGGTTTTCGATTTCCAATAATTTTCGTTTCACATCTAATCCATAGAAATACCCTTGAAGGTCTCCATTTTTGGCGATCACCCGATGGCAAGGGACGATTATCGCAATGGGATTCCGTCGATTAGCTTGCCCTACTGCTCTCACCTTATTCGCATCTCCAAGTTTTTCCGCAATCATTGCATAAGAAGACGTCTGTCCATAAGGAATGTCCAATAATTTATCCCATACGTTTTTATGAAAATCCGTCGCATCTTCATAATCTAAAGGTAGATCGAAATCCGATCGTTCTCTTTTAAAATATTGGTCTAATTGTTTTTTACAAGCGACAACATGATCTGGTAAGCTTTTAGACTCCTCTCCCGGCTCTTCTACTAAATTGACTCTGGTGATTCCTAACTTACTTGCTTTTATCTTAAACCATCCGATAGGGGTCTTTTGATAGGCATTCACTGGATATAGTTGATTGATGGAGGTCTTCTCTTTCATAGCTCTAAGCTCTAAAATTATTTTGGGAAAATCAAATTATTGGAGTGAGGATAAAGGACTAGGCAAATAATATTTTATTGCCGGGATTAAGTTGCTATATACTTCTCTGGTAAAACTTTGATCTTTAGTCTTTTTTCAATATTTCTTATTCGAATGAGTGAATGAATAAACATTAGTGAGAGGTCTGAGTCTTATGCTTTTTTCTTTTACATTTAGGAGGGTATTCACTCATTTATGAATTCTCTCATTCGCTCATTTATAAATTGGTATTCAAAAGGGCTCAAGAATTTGCTATAGAATATTTATTTAGTCTCTCTTTTCTTTTATCAATTTAAAGGTGTAATCAATTACTGGGTCTTCTCCCTTCACAAGGTTTTCTATGCTTGGTTTGACTTTAAAATCAGGTATAACCCCATGTAATTTTTCTTTATCATAGCTTTTAATTAGAAACTGCAATCTTGGTAATTCGATCGTAATTCCTGTATTGGGTAGTTTAACATTTTTTGGAATCCCGCATAATACAAACTCACTTCCTCCAGTTTCTTCTCCAATAAAAACCGCTCTCTTATGCTTTCTTAATACAGAACAAAAAATCCCTGTATTGGAAAAACTCCCTCCATTTGTTAGCACATAAACACTCCCTTGAAATGTGGTTGACATTGGTTTATGAACTCCCATTTGGGGCCCTCTGCTTTTTACGACTTTACCTTTTCTCTTTTTCTTGTACCCTTCAACTAAGACAAAAGGATCTTTCAATAAATGAGAAAGTAAATACTTTGAGTACTTAGTATCTCCTCCTTGATTATTTCGAACATCAATCACTAGGTCCTCAATATTATTCTTTTCTAATTGCTTAATAATGCTCTTAATCTCCGGTATGAATTTTTGATTATACTGCTTTTTCAATACGCTTTTATGCCAATCTTTAATGGTTAATATCGCTGTACTTTTTGCTCTATCTATATCAACTGAAATTCCTTTTCCATTCTCTTTTCTTGTCTCTCTAATCTTTTGAAGTAATTGAGTTTTAGGAACCCCTTCAATTTTTATGAGCAAATCTTTTTCATTTTGTTTTAAACCCAATTCGTACTCCTTACCGCAACCATAGAAATAACTATAATATTCAAAGAAATAAGTATTCAAAACCCAAATTGGATATTTAAGACTTCTACCATCGCTCATCATCTTGCTTAATATCCCTTGAATTAGATCTTTCGATTTCATCCCATTAATTGATAGAATCTCAGACCCTGGAATTAGTTCTTTAGATTGACTATACTTCTCAAGTATGTACAATCGCTCTCCATCCCAATATGTCCGTATAGGTAAAAAAAATCCTGATGCATTATTCCGATTAATAAAATCCTGATTAGGAAAAAATAAGGTGTGCCCATCTAGAATTACTTCATTAGACGAAGCAATAAGGGAGTATGCTTCTATTTCCGATAAGTCATCTCCAACTGAGATATTTTTGAAAAAATCGTTAAACTCTTCCGTCGTGTTATAGATTCCAGTATTGGGATACTTTTCTTCAAGCTGCGATTTCAAAAAAGCTAAATCTTCAATAATTTCTTGTTTACTAAATATTCGACTTTGCCCAAATCCAAGATTAGAAAAAAGAAATAAAGTCAACAATAAAAATCCTCTTGCTCTCATTTTGTAATTTAAATTCAACACGATAACATTTCAATAATCTAACGGCTTTTATATCCTCTAAGTACTTTTCTATATTTCTTGTGTCGAATCTTGCCTGATTTTATTTTTTATCATTTTTTGAACAAACAAATTGCTTGGTACGGTTATCTGTTCTCCTTCTGTTGTTTTAATAATGACGAAGAAAAGGCCAATATCACTAACCCTCCCTTCGATATTGAAATCCTTATCAATGATGCTAATCGTGTCATCTAATTTCACCGGGTGGTTAAAAAATATAATTATTCCCGATGTTATATTCGATAAGGTTGACCATTGAGCAAACAATGCTATTCCTATAACAGCAAGGACGGAACTCATAAAAATAGCTAGCTCCGATTTATCAACACCCCAAATTATTAAAACTAGGACAAGAAGTATTAAAACTAAAATGAAATTGACTGCTTTTTTAATAATCTTCCCTCTTGTCTTTTGCATTAAATTATTCGCCACTGTTCTATTAATAGATTTATTTGAAATAACTCTTAATAGAAAATAGACTACAATAGCAACAATCGTTTTAATTATACTTATTTCCATTTTTAATTATTAATGTACAATTAATTATTCATCCAACAACATATCCGATGCGCAATATATTTTACGTAACTATACTGTTATAGTGTTGCATAAAAAAAGAGCTCTATCAGATAGAACTCTCTTTTTGTGGTACCTCGCGGAATCGAACCGCGGACACATGGATTTTCAGTCCATTGCTCTACCAACTGAGCTAAGGTACCTCCTGCTTGGTAAGCGACTGCAAATTTATGTTCTTTTTTTATATTCCACAAGAGTATAGCAAGGATTTTTTAAATAAAATTTAATTTTACCATTTTAGGATGTATCCAATCCTTATTTTTGAGTTAATAGAACAATGAATATGCTTTCAAAATTCCTTTTAATTCCCCTTGCAATAATGGCTATTGGTTGCCTTTATCTTGTCTGGGAGCACGATTTAGAGCCTTACTACATCATTCCATGGGTTATACTAGCGGCGATCGTTTTTGTGATGAGTCCTCTGATTGATTGGTGGTGGGCAAATCGCAACCCTCCGCCGATAGATCCAAGAGTTGAAGGTTTTTTAAGAAAATTCTTCTCATATTATGGAAATTTGACAATTCCGGCAAAAAAACGGTTCTTAAATCGAGTTTCCCTTTACATGTTGGCAACAGAATTTCAGGCGATGGCAATGGAAGATGTACCGGATGACATCCAGGCTTTGATCGCTTGTAATGTGGTGATGCTGACATTTGGGCAGAAAGACTACCGATTATCTAAGTATGAGCAAATCATCGTTTATCCACATCCATTCCCCTCTCCTCAGTTTCGAAAAATATTTCATAGCACAGAGCATTTTGAAGATGATGGTGTTGTTCTTTTTTCATTGGAACAACTAATTCCTGGTGCCACTCAAAAAACGAAGTATTATAATATCGCTCTGCATGAGTATGCAAAGATTTTTACATTGACCTATAAAGATCACCCTTATCCAAAGTTAGATGATAGTATCTGGGGGCAATTAGAAAAAATCAGCGGTTTTAAAACAGAGGCAGTCAAAAACTTTATTGGGCTTCCTACTCTCGAACCACTTACAGTGGCTATTAATTACTTTTTTACTTTTCCTAAGCAATTT
This sequence comes from uncultured Saprospiraceae bacterium, assembly GCA_937921595.1. Lineage (GTDB taxonomy): Bacteria > Bacteroidota > Bacteroidia > Chitinophagales > Saprospiraceae > JAHDHW01. The sequence continues at coordinate 5,124 of CAKZTD010000184.1, read as the reverse complement.
AAGGATGTGCTTCCTGAGTTCTATGATGTATTTGCTAAGATTTTCAATCAGGATCCGATGAAGATAGACTTTCCGGTAATTGATCCGGAGAAACAGGGGAAAGGTATTTGATCCTCCTGATAGTCGGATAGTGACTGAGTGACGAGGGATAGATTGCCTAGGGCAATAGAGACGCTCAGATTTATCTTCCGGAACACCTAGATTATTTTTTCTACAAAATAATATGCGAACACACTATTCTGACTTGTCAGAATCTATCCCTATTTTGATTTATCAAAATCTATCCCTTAATCATTATTGCCTTCGGCAATCTATCCCTTTCGACCGCAGGGAGAAATTACTTCTTATCTTTCTTTAGGTCCTTCACCGCATCTGTCACCTCCTTAGTTGCTTTTTTTAAATCATCTAATTGCTTTTCACGATCCTCTTCCTTGTCTTTCGCAGCAGGTTTGCTTTTAGCTTTTGGACTTGCCTTTGGTGCCGCTTTTGGAGCTGCTTTTTTTGAAGCAACTTTTGCTTTTCCCTCAGCATCTTTATTAAAAGTCAAACCTTTAGCATCAGCACTGATATAGATGGTATCTCCGACGGAGAATGTACTTGACAATACCAGTTTCGATAATTCATTGATCACTTCTTTCTGCAAAACTCTTTTCAATGGTCGAGCACCGAACTGTGGATCATAGCCTAAATCAGCGATCAAGGTTTTCGCTTTTTCATCCAGCTTCAAAACAATCCCTTGTTTGTTCAACATCTTATGAGTTTTCCGAAGCAATAATTCTAGGATTTGCTTGATCTCATCTTTGCTCAATGGCAGAAACATAATCTGCTCGTCAATACGATTCAAAAATTCTGGCCGAAGTGTTTCTTTTAGATGTTCGAAAACTTCTTGCTTAGTTGTTTCAATAATATCTCCTTTATGCTCCTCTCCTAGTGCATCTAGATCTTCAAAATTTTCGAGGATGGTTTCCGCTCCCATATTTGAAGTCATGATGATGATCGTATTTTTAAAATTCGCAACCCGACCTCTATTATCCGTCAATCGTCCATCATCCAATACTTGAAGTAAAATATTAAAAGTATCAGGGTGAGCTTTTTCGATTTCATCTAACAAAATAATCGAATAAGGTTTCCGTCTAACTGCTTCCGTCAATTGTCCACCTTCATCATAACCCACATAACCTGGAGGCGCTCCTACCAATCGAGAAACAGAATGTCGTTCTTGATATTCTGACATATCAATTCTGGTAATCGCATTTTCATCATTAAATAAAACCACCGCTAGAGACTTCGCCAATTCTGTTTTTCCAACGCCGGTAGGTCCTAAGAAAATAAAAGAGCCAATTGGACGATTGGCATCCTGCAATCCTGCTCGACTTCTCCGAACTGCATCAGACACAGCAACTACTGCTTCATGTTGTCCAATCAAACGTTCCCCAATTTGATCTTCTAAATTAAGTAATTTATCTTTTTCACTTTGCAGCATTTTGGTTACTGGAATCCCAGTCGACCGAGCGACTACTTCTGCGATATCATTGCTCGTAACTTGCTCGATGGTAAACCTATTCTCATCTGGCAATTTATCCAGCTTCTCTTCTGCTACTTTAAGCATGGCCTCTTTTTCTTTAAGCTGGCCATAACGAATCTTTGCAACGGTTTCGAAATCACTATCCCGTTCTGCTTTATCTGCTTCTTGCTCAAGATCCTCAATATCTTTTTTAATATTTGAAATCGCATCCACGATATCTTTTTCATTTCTCCAAGCAGCCGTTAAAGATTCTAAGTTCTCTTTTGCCGTTGCGATCTGCTTATTGATCCCATCCATTTTCTTTGGAGATTTCTCTCGCTTAATGGCCTCTCGTTCGATTTCCAATTGTCGAACTTTACGTTCTTGTTCATCAATTTCATCAGGAACAGAATCTAATTCTAATCTTAACTTCGCTGCCGCCTCATCAATCAAATCTATCGCCTTATCTGGAAGGTGACGATCCGCAATATAACGATGAGATAATTCTGCCGCAGCAATTAATGCTTCATCCAGAATTTCGATTTTATGAAAAACTTCATAGCGATCTTGTAATCCACGAAGGATAGAAATCGTCTCTTCGACACTAGGTTCGTCAATCACGACTGTTTGAAATCTTCTAACCAGTGCTTTATCTTTTTCAAAATATTTCTGGTACTCATCAAGAGTAGTTGCACCTATTGTTTTCAACTCTCCTCTTGCCAAAGCTGGTTTTAAAATATTCGCGGCATCCATTGCTCCAGCTCCTCCACCAGCACCAATCAAAGTGTGAATCTCATCAATGAAAAGAATGATCTCTCCATCAGAGTTCGTAACTTCTTTGATTACTGCTTTTAAACGTTCTTCGAATTCTCCTTTGAATTTTGCCCCTGCGATCAAGGCTGCTATATCAAGGGTGAATATTTTTTTAGTTTTTAAATTCTCTGGTACATCCTGCTTTACAATCCTCCAAGCAATACCTTCAACAATCGCCGTTTTACCAACACCAGGTTCACCGATGATAATCGGGTTGTTCTTTTTCCTTCTCGAAAGAATATGCAAAACCCGTCGAATCTCCTCGTCTCTTCCTATGATTTTATCCAACTTCCCAGACTCTGCTCTTTCGTTGAGATTGATACCAAATTTGCTTAAAGAATTATATTGGTTTTCTGCATTCTGATCTTTCACCTTACTTCCTTTTCTCAACTCTTTAATCGCAGCTTTCAGTCCTTTTTCTGTTGCGCCATGTCCTTTGAGTGCTTTCGCTCCATCATCATTCCCTTGAAGAATTCCTAAAAGGATTAGTTCAATAGAAATAAAATCATCACCAAATTCTTTGAGTGCCTTTTTCGCTTTACTCAATGATTTGTTGGCATCATTAGTAAGGAATTGCTTGTCGCTACCTTCAACTTTAGGAACTTTTTTGATTGCTATTTCTAGTTCTTTTTGAAGCGCTGGAATATTGATATCCATTTTTTTTAAAAGAAACTCTGCAACACTTTCGTCAGTCGCCATGATTCCTCTAATGAGGTGAGCAGTATCTACACTTTGTTGATCATAACCCGAAGCTATTTGTTGTGCTTTGAGGATGGACTCTTGGGCTTTAATCGTGAAATTATCGTATGTCATATTATAATTAGGTTTCGAATTGATTTTTAAATTAGCTATATCAATCTTCTCTTATGTTATTTATCCTTGCATCAAAATACTATCCATCCTTGGATTTAAGAAATTTTGGCGGTTATTTTATTTTTGAAAAGACGAAATGCCAAAACTCATCGACGTTCTAACTCTTCGTCGATCATTTGATCAACTATCCGTAATCTTTTGATCGCTCGTTTATAAGCATTAGCGGCACTCCAACTTGAGTTTCCATAACCATAACAAAGGTTTCTAAAAAGCCGATCATTAATCAAAGCCTGAATATCTGTTTTAATTTCCGGAAAAGTTTCTCTGTCTTCGTATACGATATTTTTCAAAAGGTAAGGTTCTAACATATCTCTTCTTTCTTTGTGAGCTTCCTTACCCATCATTTGAATAAAAGCGTAATCATACTTATACAATTGGACAATTTCTTTGACCAAGTCTTTATTTTCAAAAACATTGAATCCCCCTGTGCTACTTAATACTTGAAAGGTGTTATTATTCGGTAGAAATTCAATAAAATTACTTAATCCGTCGACTGCCATAGCAAAATTCAAAAGGCTATCTTTTCGATTTCTATCGTCATACCGAAGAATCAAATCCGCTCCTTTTGATATACTTATATAAGATTTATAATCACTAACCATTTGAACAGAATCAATCTTTATATCTTGCTTAAGGTTTTCTAAATATTCAAAATATTCTTCTTGCTCAGAGTTTTTTTCATTCCACTCATTTAAAGCAAATGAAAGCGTGATACCAATAATGATAATCACAATCTCAATAAGATAACGTCCTATTTTTGAAGTCAATTTATTTTTCTTAGCCATTTTTATTTTTTAAAATCAAAATCTACAGCTTCCATCAATCGACCAACCGGATAGACTCGATGTGTATATTCATAATGAGCTGTGTTTTTATAAATAAAATCTAACTGAGCATTTGCATTTTTCGCAAAGTCTTCATCCTCTTGTTTTTTCTTTTCAAACTTTGCTTTTAAATCAGCATCTTCTCGTAGATATTTAGCCGCAGCATCTTCGAACACATAAGCAGAAAAATATTCCTTCTGCCCTAAGATGCCATCGAAGAAATTCCAAGCGAAAAAAGAATCTGGTGCTTGAGGTTCTAAAGTTTCTACAAGATATCGATTTGCTTCTTGATTAACATAAACGACATAATCTCCTTCATGATAATTCCAAACTTCTGTCATCTTTTCGACAGCAATTCCATAATGCAAATAATGACCCTCATAAGCTTCGCGATTTTTAAAATCTCCGATTCTGTATAAGTCTACTTCTACCGCTTGGTTTTTACTTAATCTTTTGAGCTCAACTCCATTCCATTTCAATCTTTCAACCACATCAGAATATGCTTGTGGAATAATATATGCGATTGGTTTTTCAACACTCAATTTTGATTTATAAGTATTTAAAAACGGAATTTCTTTTTCATAAGGTTCATTTCTGTCATAATATAACCGGTCTTGGCCACTAACCTCACTTGGTTTGTATTTCGCTTCGTAACCTTTAAAATTTACAGTCACTTTTTTAGACCTATCTATCTCCCAATCCAGGTCAAAAATAGTTTTCTTTTTTGTATTCTCAACAGCTAGCTGTCGGGCCTTTTGAAAACCAGTTCTTTCCTCATGCATTACTTTGATCATACAATCCATAAACAAGTAAGTCGACTTTACTCGATCTTTAAATGGTTTTAGCATATGCGTTTCGGGCATAAAAGAAATGGCATTAAACAAGGAAGCGTATCCAGAAGAGTATCTGGCCAAATCCAAAAAACCAGCAATTCCCTCATCCGGCGTATTTCGAGCATAGACATAAGGCGTCATTTCCCAGCCTCCTTTTTCCATGTCATTAAAAAGACGAGGCAGTAAAGTCTTATTCATAAAAGCAGAAAGATTAGGATCCAAGCGATTATGCTGTGTAGGAATCAACGTGATGGTATATTGATAATCAGCACCGTTG
>CAKZTD010000183.1 GCA_937921595.1 uncultured Saprospiraceae bacterium | reverse complement strand
GCTTTGTCAGAAAGATAGACGAGTAAATCTATTTTATTGGACACATTAACTAGACTTTCTTCTTTGGGATTTTCAAAATCGGTTTTAGGTTTAAAAATTGGGACAATCGTCTTGATTGCATTTTGGTATTCTTTTAAAGCTGTTTTAAAATCAGACTTTTCTAAATGATATTCTCCAAGATTGTCATGGCTGGAGGCGATGATTTCTGGATCGCCACAATCGAGCGCTATTTTTAAAGCTTTTTGCAATTCAACTGAAGCCAGTTTATCATTTTTATTTTTCCCATAAGCTCGACCAAGATTACTATTAATCATCCCTACTTCATAACAATTTTCTAATTCTTCAAAAATACTGATGGCTTCTTTATAATTTTTTATAGCTTTTGGAAAATCATTTAATAGGTATGAAGCGATTCCTATGTTTTGAAAACATTTTGCCTCATTTTCAAAATCACCTATACCTTTCAAATTTGGTAGCGCTTGTTCAAATAAAAGAATGGCTTTATTATATTCTTCTTTTTCTAATTTCACGCCTCCTAAATTTAATAGCGCTTTCCCTAACAATTTTTTATCATCAATCTCCTTTCCTTTTTTGATAACTAAATTCAAACAATTTTCAGCTAATTCATACTCTCCTTCCTCATCATGTATATATCCTAATTCGAAATAACTTCGAAGCATTCTAGAAACATCTAGATTTTTATAAACTTCAATCGCTCCATTTAATGCTATTTTTGCAGCTTTATATTGATGATTCCTCGCACAAAAAAAACCTAAATTATGATAGGATTTCCCTAAGTCAATATTTGGTTTATTTTTAAAAATTTCTTTTCTAATTTCGAGTGCTTTACCTGTATAATAAATAGAGGAATCGAGGTTAACGTTATAGTAAAACCGACCTAAATCATGATAGGCCATAGCAAGAGAATCTTTATATTGATTGCATACTAAGAGTAATTTTACATGAGTTTTAATCGTGTTGATATCTTGGCTCTCAAGAGCGATTTTAGTGTTTGGACAGTCTGCAAAGGAGATTAAAGGAAAAGATAGGAATATGGAAAAAAGGAGGATTCGGATCAATTGGAGCATGCTGATGGATTTAATTGCTTATTGATCTCAATATAGGGAAATATTTATTTGGGTTGGATGTTTTTGCTTAAGACAAGATGTAACCCTCTTGAGTGACAAGTTACAAATTTGTCATTAATAGTAACTCTCAAGTTACAGTCTCCTTGCAGTCGACTTAAACTTGAGAGAGTAAGGAAGAGTTTTAAATCTTGATCAATTTATGAGTCCAGGTAGATTGTCCTTCTTGGATGCTAAGGAAGTAAATTCCGGAATTCAGCTTACTGATATCAAATTGTTTTTGCTCGTTTGACATCCAGTTATTAATTGTTTTTTGAAAGATAACTTGTCCTGTTAGTGAATGTATTTTTAGCTGAGCGGTCTCTATTTTTTTAAAATTATCAACCTGAAAACCATTAAGGACTGGATTTGGATAAACGGTAAAATTCAGTGCATTTGGATTCTCTATCTCTGCTACTGGTGTAATGCAGAGCAGATTATAATTCAACACATTGCCATCTTTGATTTTTGGATTTAGAGGAAGTAATTTATCGGCACAATCCAGTACATTATTTTTTACATCAAGATAACTGGTATGTCCTGCACAATATGCCATCACGGCTGCAGCGGAGACCGCAGGAGCAGCCATCGAAGTACCAGATTTAAATCCAACCGTATCATTGAGAATAGCGCTTTCTACATTGACACCTGCTGCAACGATATCTACACATAAAGGATCGAAATTTGAAAAGTCTGCAAGAATAATATTTCCATTTGGACCAACATCATAGGCTCCGACAGTTATGATATTGTTACTCGGATAGCAGGCGGGGTACTGTGGTAAAGTTGACAAGTCGGTGGTATCGTTACCAGCAGCGGAGACGATCAACACTTCATTTATTTTTGCAGTATCGATAGCATTTCCAAGGATAATACTTGGATCGCCATAGAAACCCCAACTGTCATTGATCACGGAAGCGCCATCTTCTTGAGCTTGGTAAGTTGCGCAAGCTACTGCAAATAAATTAGCTACTCCATGATAGTCATGCGTCTTGTATGGAATCAAGCGATAAGCGCACGACGGATCTACTGCCTCCATGTTTTTTTGAATGATTCCAGCGACATGTGTTCCATGACTGTGATCATCATTGGGGTTGTTATTTTTATCAACATAATTCCAACCGAACCAATCATCTATGAGACAATTCCCATCGTCATCTAAGTCATTCCCTTCTTCTGGTTCTAGATTGTTTCGATAGATATACATGCTAAGACTGTCATGTTCTAATTCAATACCGGTATCTAAAATTGCTATTAATTTAGCCGTATCTGAAGCGGCATCTGCACCAAGGATATTAAACGGATGAGGAATATTTTCAGTAAAAACATCATCCTTCATTTGGTTATAATTGTAGCGATTATAATCAACGCCATCTATACTTGAAGTAGCTTTAGATTTTTTGATTCGCTCCTGTATACCAATCGAACCTCCAGATGCAGAAAGCGTATCTCCATCAACAATTAGATTGTCTCCCATTCGCCAAAGTTCGAGCCTATTACAAGCACAACTATCAATGCGTATTGCACCGACGGTATCTCGGATTGCTTGCTTTTCTGTTTCAGGAGTTCCAAGTTTGAATTGCACAACTAGTTCGTCTGGAACATGTGGCCAGTTCGAAGATTCTGTATCGTATGGATATCCGAAATCTCTTAAACTATCTGCGACATATTCTGGGACAGATTCTTGGAAAGGCATTCCATTATAAAATTCTATATCATCTAAAATCCAAAAATAATAATCGCCATCAAAGACGAAACGGATTTTCATATTCTGTAAATCTCCAACTTCGGTACTGATGTCAATCACTTGGTAATCAGCGATTCCTGTTTCGACATTTTGGTTGACATTTTCATTAATGGGTGTCATGATATCTTGCCAATCCGCTCCGTCTTGTGCGTATTGGATTTTTGTAATCGCTCCATAGTTTCGATAGTATTGGTGGAAGCGAAGGAAGACGGTTGTTTCTCCAACGAAATTTAGAAACGGAGATTCTAATGCTCCAGAACTGGAAACGCCGGGATTGTCTGGGCCGTTGATTTTGGAAGCGTTGTAAATCATTGCGCCTCCGAGGGATGTAGATTGAATGGAATCACGATCATTCCAATATGGGCTGTTGTCTGCTTTACCATTTTCACTCCAGGACCATTCGCCATTGGTTGTGATTCCTACCGATTCCCAACCATCTTGTGTACTGTCATCAAAAGAATAAGAATGGTTATTGATGATTGTTTGACTGTTTAAAATATTAAGGGCAAAAAGTAAACAGCAAATGATGGCGATTTGAGCTTTCATAATATTGGAATTTTAAGGCTTACTTTGTCTGATTGAATTT
>CAKZTD010000182.1 GCA_937921595.1 uncultured Saprospiraceae bacterium | reverse complement strand
ATTGTTTGCCCTTTCATGAAGTGCTTGTTAGAAAGGTTAACATCTAGAAGAAAATAATTTTTGGCTTTCGTGATTTTAAGGTGAAGTAAATGACATTTTAATTTAAGGTGTGAGATGAAGCGTTGGCTTCGATTCGCCTAGCGTATTAAAAAAAGCCACTTTCAGATGACTTCTATCTAGGAGCCTGAGAGATTCGAAACCTCTTCCAAACAAGTAACCCATAACAAGTCGGTGACGTTTGAAAGCGTAAGATTCGTACAATCCTTATCCAAAAGACCACTAGCGAGAAATAGATTAATCCCAATTTTTGTTCTAGAATCAGAAATGTTTCCCGGATTCACAATTAAGCCATAAACCACTATAATTATCAGAAATGAAATCGATATCAGATTGTGCTCTTACAAATTATCTTATGATTAAAATGAATAAAAAATAGGCTTTTTTTCGTTATATTTTTTTTCAATTATAAATGGAGTATCAATTTTTGAATACATAATGTTCAAACTTAATGGAGAATCGAATGCGCCGAAATATCCTCTATGAGGTATATCATAAGGTAATGAGAGAATACCTAAACTGGATTATAAATGAAAGGGGAAGTTTAAACCTATGTCTTTTTTGGACTTCAGACATTTTACGAAAAGGGTGGCATTTAATGTGCCAGATATTTGGTAGATTTATAATATATAACAAAAAAACTAGTTTTAATACTATAACAACTAAACTATATAGTAATGAAAAAACTAACGTATGTATCAGGAACTTTAGCATCAATAGTTACTCTTCTAGGGATACTATTACGAATATTGCATTGGGAGTTTGGCCCAATAACCGGAGGTCTTCTACTTGCTTTGGGAATTAGCAGTTTAGCCTTAATCTTCATTCCATCTTTTGCCAAGTATAACTACGATAGAACTTAAGATTGATTGCTTTGGTTGAGTTTTAATACCTACTAGCTGGTATTCTAAAAATATTAGTTAAAAAGGGAAATCCTAAACGTTTATGATTTCCTATTTAAACTTTCGTGTCTAAAAACAAAAATCCCAAACAAGCGAACTTGATGGGATTTTTGTTTTTAACCACAACACAGTTGTGAGTAATAGTGGAGCCGGAGAGAATCGAACTCCTTTTCGAATGGCCTGTATATTGAGGTTTTGAGAGGGTGAGGAATTTGTGCTCACCGAATAGGTGACTTTTAGTTTTGTTTGGATTTATTAATCAATATTGAAATCAAATGATGTCAGTTGTAAGAATTGTTATCTGAAAATTATATTTAATTAACCGCTTTCATAATTTCAAGCCGACCACCTTATGAGTTTAGCTTTTTTGTGATCGAGAAGATTCGCCTCATCAAATATTTCCATTGAAAATCAAATACTGCATTAAAACCAATTCGACGGAGTTCCAATGCAACCCTAGGATTTGTTTTATCAATACCAATCATTTTAGAATCACTAACAATTAATCTTCTTCCCCAGCTTTCATGACTTGAGTCTAAAGTGTGATCTATCAAGTCATTCCAAGTTGGCACTTTCCCAAACCTATCAGTTTGTCTGTTAAAAACAATTCCCCGACCTAATTCAATTCGTCCAGGCGGGAATAGTTTTTTATTTCCTGAGCTAAGAATTACTTTTCCATCAACTAATTTAAATAGACGCTGTCTGGGTCTCCCTCTGTTAGCGTACAATTCTCTAAATAACAATCTTTCCTTTGTTGACAATAATTTCTGAAAAATATCATGGAAGGGAGTTTTTACATTAATTGGAAGATAAGCTTTTGCTAATGCTTCGTAATCAGCTGGATTTGGTTCCGAAAAATCATATGTTAACTCGCTTGTAAAAAGATAACTAACTAATAAAATCAAAAATCCCCGAAAATTTTCAGAATAGGTCAATGAGGTGATGATGGTTCCATCACTAAGTTTCAATTTAGCAGAGTTTGCTATAATTTCATTTCTTGATTTATTGACCACTACCATTGCTTTGTATAGAGCTAAAGATCGAAGACCCATGCGAGGTTGATTACCTTTCTTATCACCTGTTAATGCAACGCCCCTACCTTTTCCTTCGCTTTTCTTAATTATTGTTATTAGGTTAGTAACTCTTGATAACGGAATAGTAATTGTTGCTTGAGGTGATGCCCACATCCGACAATTTTTGCGAAGTCTTTTTTTGAAAGGCAAACGGGTAATGGGAAGGTCTTTGATTAATGTTTTTGGATGAGTGAAAGGACGGGGTTTACCTTTTACACCAGGAATATCAATGTTTTTTGGTTTTCCAAAATCTCTACACCGCTTTTTTAATTCATTTGAAAACTTAAGAATATTTAGAATAGTACTATTGAATTCTTTTTTCCCTTTATTATCAATTGTAAAAGGTTTTGTTGCAATCTCAAAACGCGGACCGTCAAGTTTTACATGAAATCCATCCTTACTATCCTCGTGATTTGTGATTTTATCACCTATCTCAGGCATTTCCACTCCTTTAGCATCTACTACTGGTTCTAAGAGACCAAAATGGATATCAAACTCGAAACCGATTGTTGCAATGGAAGCCTTTGTGGTATTGGTAAAAAATCTGGAGGCACCAATTACTGATATATCCTCGGTATTATTAACTTCATCAAATGACTCTTCATAATTTTCCTTAACATTAAAAAGCCTAGGACGAAGAAGTACTTGACCAGCAGGCATTTCTCCATTATGATCTAATATACGTCTGGCAAAAAAATCTCTAAGCGTATGTGGAAAACTACCTCCTTCA
>CAKZTD010000181.1 GCA_937921595.1 uncultured Saprospiraceae bacterium | reverse complement strand
CCATTCTCTTCATGGTACCATAGTCCTGATGAGTCATCGAAACCTGTTGCAACAACACTCCCCGTAGCAGTGGTAACATCAGAAAAGACTAATCTATATACCGTACCAACATTCGCTGGATCTCCTGTATCGTTCGTCGCATAGTACAAAGTATTTTGGCTGTCTACCCAAGAGATTCCATCTGCATCTACAGCATCAAGTCCAGTAACAGTTACTTCTTGTAAAGTACCTGGTGTTCCATTGTTGATTGGTAAGTACCACATTTTATTTCCTTGCGAAACATAAAACCCTCCTTCGTTATCATAGATCGTTCCACCGATACCACTGATCGTTGGGTCCCATTCTATACTCGTAAACCAACTGTCGTTTACTGTTCCTGCTGCTGGGTCTATTTCAAAAATTCTTGGTTGACCGAAATCTGTTACGTAGTATTTTCCATCAACAATAGATACCGTGTGTCCGATTGAGCCTGCTGGCAAATCCCACTCTCCTGTTTTTGTTGCACTGGCTATATCATATTCTACTAACTTTGCAGGACCTGACATTCCGCCTCCAAAATCGGCATTATTCAAAATACTCAATAACTTTGTGCCATCACTTTTCACACCCCAACGTTGGGTATAACCCACTTCTGCTTCCGCAAAAATTTCACCTATAGGATTTGCTAAGTTTAAGTTAAAGGCTTTCAATGTCCCATCTCCCAAACCACTCACGTAAGCTACATTATTAGCGATCACGATATCTTCTGGGAAAAAGTCCAAATCATCTGTGCTTAGGTTGGTTGGTAATTGAGCTACCATGTTTACAGTCACAAGTAGTAGCAATATTTCTAGAAAAAATTTCTTCATTTTTATTTTATTTTTATATTAGTAAGAGCGTGAAAAATATCACAAAAATTAATTGCTATAATTTAGAATTTTATACCGTCCCATGGCCACCGTAGCTTGATTCATCTCCTGCATAAATTCCTTTGAAATTGGTGCTTCCATAAATGGTTGTAAGGCAGCATCCGAGGTTTCTTTGCTTGCCCAATAAACGGCAACAACTTGTTTACCCGCTTCATTTATTCCTGTCAATCGTTGTAAAAATCCTTTTCTCTTTCCAGTAAAATCAGTTTCTACTTTTTGATTTAAGACATCGAACTTAACCATGTCTGTATCCGGCTTTACATCAAAAGACATTATTTCCACAAATCGGCTAGTCTCTGCATTAAATGGTTTATCCATAGCATACCTCGACATTTTCATAGTCGGCCCATCAATCATTTTGGCATAATCAGCTACTGAAGCATCTCCCATAAATTTGTTCATTGAGGCATCTGCATTAGCTACACTTTTCCAATAAACAATTACAACATAATTTCCTTTTTCATCAACTCCACTTTGACGTTTGATAAACCCGGGCTGCTTGCTTGTAAAGTCATTTTCTATTTGTGCATCTCGATTGGCAAATGCCATTGGATTTATTGTGGAAATGATGTTGAATGTAGTGACTTCCATTATTGTTTTGGCTTCCATATTTTGATTAGGATTTTCATTCATTCCACAGCTGGAAATACACAATGACATGACCAGCAGAAAAATTGAATTTAAAGTGATTCGCATTTTGTTTAGTTTAAAGTGATTGTAAAACTTTGATCAGGATTGAAGTCATAGCCTTCGCCAATTTCAACTACTAAAACTTTATCAGAATCAATTCTAAGGTTTACGGCAGCATTGCTTGATGTAAACCCAGTTACTTCTTGTGCAGTATCAAAAGTCAAGTAATACCTGTCGTAAGTATCTGCTTCTAATACTCTAAATAAAGTCCCATAATTCGGGTCATCCGCTAGAGCTACCACGTCGAAAGAAATGATGTTTTCAGCAATGTCGATATCATATAAGTTTAATAGGTAGGCAGGAAATTCAACACCAGTACTAACATCAGCTGTTGCTGCTAATGAGCCTGCATCTAATTGGAATAATTCTTCAATTGGTAATTCAGTTCCTTGGGTAAATGCAGTTGACTGAAAGGTATTGGTTACGGTTACACTTGAACCTAAAGTGATAGGAATAACTGGGTCATCATCATCGTCACCACAAGAAGTAAACGTAGCTAATGATAATAAGAGCCCTAAAAACAAAAAATTAAATTTTGAAAATGTCATTGATAAAAGTTTAGTTAAACAATGACGTAAAAGTATGAGGAGAGAGAATACTAGTAATGGTAAGAATGTTTCAAAGGACTGTCAAAATGGGAAACATTGGCTAATGTGCTTGACGAAATACTTCTGGTGAGTTACCTGTAAATTTTTTAAAATACTTAAAAAAATTGGTGGAGTCGCTAAAGCCAGCAATGTAAGCGATTTCTTTTATGGAATGGTCGGTGCTGATTAGTAGTCTTTTTATTTGCATGATCGTTCTTTCATCAATGAAAGCTTTAGCGGAGGAATCATTGACGACATTATTTACAATGGTATTTAGAGTTTTAGTAGAAACCCCAAGTTTCTGAGCATAATACTGGACTTTTTTACTTTTAAAACAGTCTTCTTCTACCAATTTTTGGAACTCTAAAAATTGAGACAAATATTTTTTCCTTTCTACAAAATGTCCATTTTTAGCTTTGATGCGAAATAATTTTGTAATCACAATATGTAAAACACTTCTAGTTATACCAATAGAAAAGGTGTCTTTGATATTATATTCTAAATCCAAGTGTTTCAACAAAATTGTAAAATCAGAAAACTCTTCTTTATTATTAAACTCTATTTTTGGAAAACTCAATGAATCATTGAACAGTTGCATAGACTTTAAGGCTTCCATTCTGTTCAAATGACTAATGATAAAATCTTCTGTAAAAACTAATAAATACCCCTTCACATTAGGGCTTCTAAAAAATTTATGGATCTGATCTTTTCTGACTAATAAAACGGTTCCTTCCTTATAATTATAGTTTTTAAAATCAATTGTATGGTAGCCTTGCCCTTCATATACAAAGAAAATAATGTAAAATTTTACGAGGTGATTTTCACTAATATCATGATCTAAATTCTTTTGTAAAAGGTCTTCAATTTTGACTATATCAAAGTAAGACTTAGGATTGTCTTGGTTATTAAAATTTATTTCCGGTAGTTCTTTTTTCATTTTATTTGTTTGCTAAAAACTCAAAATACAAAAGCCATTTCGCATCAAATATAGAAGTATTATCCTAAATTGAAAAACATATTAAAAGGAAGAGCCTACACTCCCCTTCTAGCTCCCACTCCAAAAAAGATCGAATTTTGGCTTGGCTAAAATGACAAACAATCTGATTTAGCGGTGTGGTGTCAGCAGCTAAATCTCTTTCTATTTTTTGTCTATTTTTAAAAGGCGATTATTCTTTTTTTAAAAAATATTGAGGAATTAATTCTCTTAATTTTTCTAATGTTTCCACTACCGTTAAATCACTCATTCCACCAGAAGCATTTGCATGTCCACCTCCGTTAAAGTGTTCTTTTGCTAAAACATTCACCGGATTTTCTGCACCCTTAGATCGGAAAGAAATTTTCATAATTCCATCTCGCTCCGTAAACACAATGGCTGCTTTCATTCCTTTTATCGACAAGACCAAATTAGCCAAACTATCTGTATCTCCTTTTCGGTAATTGTACTTTGCAAGTTCTTCTTTCGACAAAGAGATGATAGCAACATTGTGGTCGTATAAAACTTCTAATTTCTCACTCATTGCATAACCTTGCAAACGCAAACGACTTTCTGTATTATTATCATTTAATTTTTCATGAATTAAATAATGTTCTACTCCTGCTGTTAAAATTTTAGCTAAAACTTCATGCGTTCGTGGTTTTACTGAACTGAACTTAAAGCTACCTGTATCAGTTAGAATACCTAAATATAATGGCGTACCAATTTTTTCATCTAATAAGTTTAAATGTCCGGACTGCTCTATTAAATCTACGATTAATTCAGAAGTAGATGAAGTAGTTGTTTCAGAAACAGTTAGCGTAGGAAAATCTTCAGGATCCAAATGATGATCTATCATAATTTTCTTACAAGTCGCTTCTTCTAACAAGGTCTGCATATCTGGCCCTAAACGGTAAGTTGCATTGTAATCTAAACAGAAAATTAAATCTGCTTTTTTCATTTGCGCTGTTACTTCTTCCGGATCTTCTTCCATCACAATGATAGAGCTAGTATCTAACCAGTATAAAAAATCAGGTGCTTTGTCAGGATGGCAAACAACGGCTTTTTTACCCAATTTTTCAATAAAATGTAATAAACCTAAAGAAGAACCAATTGAGTCTCCATCTGCAGATTTGTGTGCGGTAATAACGATATGAGCAGCCGCTTGAATTTCTGCTTCAATTTCTTTGTAAATGTTCATTGATTTTGTTTTGTGCCATTGCCAATAATCTGGCAAATGTACCTTTTTTTTAAAGCCTGCAAAATTAAATTTATTATGGAGAAGAGTATTGCCGATAGATTATATTCTATGAATTAAATTATTAACCTTACTTTTGTAAACGAAATCCATTTTTCATCAATCTTTAGTTTATGTCCTACTTAGATGTGTTTGATCTTTTTTGGAAAGAGGTAACAGAAAGTGTAGAAGAAGGTCGCTTTGCGAAATTAACTATGGCAAAGACCATTGGTAAACCTAATTTGAGAAACATATTTGTTAGGCCAGTCTATTCTGAAGGAGACTTTAAGGTCTTACTTAAATTGCGCTATAGATCTATAGAGACCGAGGATAAGGAAGACGAACTTAGCTTAGAAGAGGCATTTGTGGTTGTGAAATCACATCTCAGAAAGTCTTTTTCATCTATTCTGTTATTTACGATAACAAAAGATGTTATGTTCAAAATTAATAAAAAAGGGGCTGGTAGCATTACCGAATCCTTGCCTACATTTCGTGAGATTTAGGCCTACGGAGAACCGAGGTATGCTTTTCATTTTTTTCTACAGTTGTTGCTAGTAATTGCCATTTCATGCAATATTAGAAATCAGTTTTTTCTTTCATTATATTTAATGTCATAATGTTAATGTTGTATATCGAAATTGCTAAAATCATTTAGTACTTGATTTATCTTTTCGTAAAATTTTTTCCATTTTACGACCTCTTGCCAATTCATCAATCAGCTTTTCCATACGTCTACATTGTTTATATAATTCAAATTCATCCTCTATTTCTTCAATCCGATAACCACAAACCACACCTCTAATCATGTGTGCATTTGGGTTTATTTTAGCTTTTTGAAAAAATGTTCTAAAGGTTGCTTTTTCATCAATAAGTGCTTGTAAAGCATCTTGATCAAAACCAGTAAACCATTCTATTACTTGGTTTAGTTCTTCCTTGGTTCTTCCATTCTTCTCCAATCTATTCAAGTAGAGAGGATAAATAGATGCAAATATCATTTTTGCAACCTTTTCATTTTTTTCAACTGTAACTTTCATTTTTATTAGGTTTTTATTTTGAATTAATTGGTGTCAAAGGACTGGCTAAACACAGTTTGGGTACATAATCATTATTGATATTTTAGCCTTTGTTGGGCCTTCTTATTTTTCTATTCCCGATTTTGTTTATTCCTCCAATAGGACGGCTTATACCACAACTTGAAATTATTCTGAAAAATTTAGTTGCCATGAAACTCCAAATTTGTCTTCACACCATCCGAATTTTTCACCAAAACCATAATCCCCTGAACCCTTATAGTTTTCAAGAGGAACCATAACCTGGCCTCCATTTGAAGAAAGTTCTTCAAATAAAGTTTGTATCTCATTTTCTGAGTTACATTCCACGAACATTGATACCCCCGGTGTAAATGACCAAGCGTGATTATAATTATTTTCTGAGACCTTACACTCTACACCATTTAATGTAAATACTCCATATTTGATCAGCTCTGGTGTTCCTCCAGCCTCTCCATCTGAGTATTTTGTTATGCTTTTGATTTCCGAATTTGGAAAGAGAGAAGTGTAAAAATTTATCGCTTCTTCTGCCCTTCCGCAATGATCTCCCACAAATGTTAGAAATGTTGTTATTTGCATTTTCTTAATTTTAGTTCAAAATAAATTTTCAATTAAACAATTACCAAACTACTCCAAATTTGCTCCAATTGTTAATTCCTCAATTGGTAATTGGCTAACTCATTTTTGTACCGAATTACTACCAATTCAAATATATGAGTAAGTTCGTATCAAATATAAAAGTATTATCTTAATTTGCGAAGTATACAAGGTAGAGGAATTCCATTTTGAAAAAAGACAAGTAATCAGTGATTAAAAATTTAACTAAAACACAAGTCGATAAATAATTAAAGAGGATATTAGCAACCCTCGATTTTTTCAAATGCTAGAAAAAATCAATCAGACAAGTAACAAAACAAAAACGTCAATAGTTGCTAAACACGTCTTCTGAGGATCTACAAAGCCTTAAGTAAAAAATTTCAACTAAGAAACAACTGTCAAAATAAAGAGGTAGCAATTGAATTCAAGTACATATTGAAATATTTATAAAATGGAGGAACACGATAAAGCATTAGAAAAAAATAGCCTAAGAAAGAGAGTTGATGAAATCAAAAAACTTCAATGCAAAAACTTAATTGCTGTACTTGAAGAGCCTACCCATTCTAATAACATTGGCAAGGTAATTCGATGTGTGAATACACTTGGAATAGATAAATTGTATGTAGTTGATAGTAAAAATAAATTACCCGATGAATGGAAAGAAATGAGAAGAAATAAATCACTTCTAAGAATGTCTGCCTCTGCTGTCAAATGGAGTTTTGTGAAAAAATTTAAAACGACAAAGGAATGCTTAGATCATTTAGAAGAAAATAAATATATTTCTATTTCGACTTCTCCCCATCAAAAAGGAAAAAAAAATATCATTTTGCAAGAAGGAAATTTTAATCAAAAAAAACTAGCCGTATGGTTTGGGAATGAGTCAAATGGACTAAGTGAAGAAGTCATTGAAAGAAGTGAAGCCTGTGTTTATATTGAAATGTACGGAATAGTTGAAAGCATGAATTTATCAACATCCACAGCAATTATACTTTATGAAATAACAAAACAAAGAAGAGCTTTACAGCATTTAAATTCCAAAGAAAAACTATAATATAAACGTGCAGAATCGGTTCATAACAAAGTGTAAAGTATCGATAGTCAACTAGACGAAATCTACATCGTATGCACCAAGCAGTAGTGACAATTAATTATTAGGAAGTCAATAGTATCAAAAAGAAGTAACATAGAAAATGTACCAGAGTAAAAATATAATTACCATACAACATCCTGAATCAATTCATCATACTAATGGAATGATAGGTTCATGGACAGAATGGGAGTTAACAAAAAAAGGGAAAGATCAAGCAGTAAATATTGCAAATAAATTAAAATCGGAACTCGAAGGTAAAAGATATTCCATTTATTGCTCGACACTTTTAAGGACAAAACAAACTTCAGAAGTAATTGGTGAAATCTTGGATACCAAAATTATTTTAACAGATGTTTTAAAAGAAAGAAGCTTAGGAAGAGCTATAGGAAAATCAGTAAAATGGTTGAAAGAAAATATAGAAAATGAAGAAGTAACGGTATATGACAAGTGTTTTAGTAATGCAGAATCAAGAAGTGATGTATGGAAAAGATTACTGCCATTTTATAACAAGATATTGAATAATGAGGAAGAAAATATAATTCTCATTTCGCATGGAGATACCTTAAGTATTTTTAACGCCTTATGGCTGGAATTAGATGTAGACTATCTTAATAAAATAAACATATCAGGAGTAAGCGGTGGCGTTTCGTTTCTTTATCAAACTAGTTCAGGAAAAAGAATAATAAAAAGATTAGGTGATACTTCTTATATGAATCGCGATTCAGGAAGAAGATAACAAAATAGCAAACCCACAAGTTTGACAAAACCTCTGAAGAGAGCTCACTCCCTTTCTCACTTCACTCCAAAAAGGTCGAAAATATTTAAGTATTTGGAAAATACATTTTGAAAACGATTAACTAAAACCAACCCTTTACTCAAATATTACCGCTAAACTACTAACTGGAATTTTTACTATATGGTAAGGTTGAGTTATTACAGACGCTACATTTCCTCCAGGAATTAAATCAGTTACGGTAACAATGATATTTTCAGAATTAGATACAACATCCAAACCTATTTCATAGCCCCCATTTCCTTTAACATCATCAAATATCGCTATGACCTGATATTCTGAAAAATTAATATTTGTTTCAGAAAAAGTATCTGTAACATTGTTAACAGAATTCATTTGGGTCATTAAGTCACTCCAAGCTGTCTCATCAGTAATAACTAAATTTTGCTTACTTATTCCTTCGTCGCCATTTCCATAGAGATTATCTTTTGCAATTAATATTGATTCATAATTGTCAATTTGAATATCATCAGAATTACAGCTGACAGCAAATATTGAAAGTAAAATAATTGGAATAACCCTGAAAACGTACTTCATAAGAGTCTAGTTTAATAAAAAAAATACTTCTATTACTTCTTAAACGATAAGTATTATCAAAAGGTTGGGTTAGTTTTTTTATCCTATGCGATTAAAGATTCTGAAAATACTTGTTCATTATTTAAGTAAAAAAACAATCTTAAACTATCAGATACAAACTGTAGAATGATTTAATATGCCTTGTGATTTTTATTTTAATTTTATTTTCTGAAACAAGTACGCATCAAAAATGGAAGTAAAGCCTTAAATTGTGAAATATAACAAATGGAAAATAGATACTTGAGAAAGAAAAAATAATCTGGTAGCTAAACTCATTTACATCCTTTACATTAAGCAAAAATAAAATTCAGATCAAATAGAATAAACATGAAAAAATTAACTCTATTAATTTTTATAGTTCTAAGCTCATTTTCATCATTTGCAATCAATGGTCTTTTAGTAAAGACTATTGACAATTCATTTCAAGAAAAATGGTATAAGACAATCAGCTCAGATGTTCCAAAGTTTATTGAAAATCAAAAAGTCTTCAAGAATCAAACATTCTATATTACGGCAATAGCCTGGGAGTTTGAATTGGATAATAACAGCTCAGCAAATGTCAATTACTCGATCAAAGTTTTAAAGCCAGATGGGTCGGTGCACTTCGAGCAAGATCAACTTCCTCTATTAAACGGAAAAATAGAAAATAAAGACCTCTTTCAAATGAGTGAGGCAATTCTAAAAATTAGTTTTGAAGAAGTTGATAGCTTTGGAGATTATAAAATAGAAGTTCGGATTTTTGATCAAATATCTACAAAATCTAAAGTTATTAATACATCAATTCTCTTACAAGAATTACCTTCTTATGATTCTTTAATTATTGAAAAAGAAGAAGAATTTTTGAAGTGGTTCGAAAAGTATTATGAATCTCCAAAACCGGAAACTGCTCTATCTTATTTTTTGTTTTATTCTCAAAGTTCATTAGCAGAGAACGACAATAGCTTCCTTCCTATCTTTAGCATTTTCTTAGAAATATTTAGCACTAATAAATTTCTATACAATCAAATTTTAGATAGTTATTCAGAACAAGATGAAATAACCAAAACATACTTAATTTATTTGTTGCATTATTCCGAATTAGGGACCGAAGAATTTTTCAATAAACTAGAAGGAATAGAAGAGCAAGTTTACACAGAGATTAAGGGTTCTAAATTACCAGAACTATATGGAGAAATAACTGATCCATCCCAACTTGATATGCTGTGGGCCACCTTTTCTGCAAACGGAAGTTATAAACCAATCCTGAAACTAATTCAAACTTTAGAATATTCGAGATTCCAAGGTTCATTAGATAAATTTGAGGCTTCAGACCAAACGGAAGAAGACAGACAAAAAGCAATAAACAATGCGATTTACGATTCCCTTATTTGGTCGTTTAAAAGTAATTGCAATCAAGATAAATTAGTAAAAAGTTATTCAAAATGGGCATTACAATATGAGAATCTTTCTGATATTCAAAAAAGTGAATTAAAGAAAATTCTTGATTCTTTATAAGAAATATAGAAACATCAATTAAATTAGTTGAACAAAGAACTAGAACCGTTTTTTACAAAGGAATCAACTAAGAACCTGTTTAAAATTTAAATAGACAAAACATATGTTAGAGATTAGATTGAACTGTGAGAATTGTGACAAACCATTACCTAATGAAAGTAATGAAGCTATGATTTGTACTTATGAATGTACATTTTGTAATAATTGTGTGGAAAATATATTGAAAAATGTATGCCCTAATTGTGGCGGCGGGTTTGAGAAAAGACCGACAAGGCCTAAGAACGAATTAGAAAAGAATCCTCCGAGAAAAGACAAAGTTTTAAAACCAATCACAGAAAATAGATTCTTGAAAGAAAATATAAATATTGATCCACGAAAAAGATAAGCTGCCCAAAAAAAATGAAAAACGGCTAATTCATAAAAAATGAAAACACAAGTAGTTATTGCAGTCGATATAAAAGAAGAAGTGCAAAAATGGGAAAACTGGTTGCAACAAAATAAGCCCCAAGTTGAGATTTCAATTGATCACGGATGTGGATGTTGTGTCCATATTTATGATATTTCGGGAAAGTTTGAAATCTTAAACTCTTTACCCAAAGAAATTATTTCAAGGAAGATTTCTTAATTTCTTATCTATGATCAAAAGAATAAAAAAATTCATTCATGAAAGGAGATCCAAAAACATTACAACAAAAAAAATAAAGGCAGCATATGCTAATGGAAATACTACGCGATTAATATGGTTTTACAATAACAGTCTACCTTATAAAAAGAATATGATCGCTAGATATATTGGCAAGGGAGGGCAACAGAAAGAATTCGATTTCCTAATAAACGAAATGAAAAGCATAAACAATATTCAACTAAAAACAATTCTTTTTGCTACCACTTTAGACATGCTTTTAGATAAGACAATTAGATTAAAGCCAGAAGATTCACAGTACTTAAAAGAGAGCCTAAACTTATTAGATAATCTTGATTCGGAGAACTACAAAAGAGCCGATTTGATGAAGAATGAAATTATTTTTGAGATTTATAATAGAGACTATAGAGAAGCCATTTCTTACTTCAATAATAAAAATGGTTTTATGTGAATGAGTTTATTTCCCCATTCATGAATAGTAAACTCAAAGTCTAAAGTGTGTCAAAAATTCCGACAGCTAACAAAGCAAAGTGTAAAGCAAAATATAATCTACATCGCTTGCTAGCTGTCAGAAATTTTTAAGGTTAAAAATTTGGAGTAAATAAATCTAATTACGAACTGTTTCGCATTCCTAAGGCTTCTTCTTAGAGCACCTTGATGATAATACTTTTTATTTGTTTACTTTTTTCAATAGTGTGGCAAATTATTTTCTAGAATAGAGACCAATTGTATTACCGTCCAAATCTGAGAACAAAGAAATAAAGCCAAACTCTCCTATTGACATTTTTGGTCTGATTATTTTACCACCTGCTCCTTCTATCTTTGCTTCTTCGGTGATACAATCTTCTGATGCGAAATATATGACCGTATTATTCCCATTAGCAATAATATTATCTTTTTCAACTAAAGCTCCTGTAGCATTCGGTCCTTTTTCATCGAATGGAAAAGTAGATTGTTTTCCCCATTCAATCGGTAAATCTGTAAGTGTTATGTCTAATACTGATTCATAAAATTTCTTTGACTCTTCTATGTTTGAAACATTAATGTCAAACCAACATACTGGATTTAAATTTTTCATTTTTAATTTATTTTAAGTTTTTAATACAAATTGCAATGCAAAGATGCAGGTAGTTTAAAACCTAAAATTGTAAAAATGGGACAAAGTCAATCTTCTTTTTCAAATATCATAGACATTTTCAATTGGTCTCCATAAAATTCTTTAGGGGAATATCCTGTAAACTCTTTGAAGTCTTTGATAAAATGAGATTGATCGTAGTATTCATTTTCGTAAGCTAAGTCGGTAAGCTTTGAAGGTTTCTCTGTTAATAATTTTTTAAGTGTAGCTTGTAATCTTATCGTTTTTGAAAGTTGCTTTGGACTCAATCCAATAGCTGATGAAAACTTACGCACCAATTGTCTTCGATGAATATGATTCTTTTGAGAAAGTTCAGTAACTGAAGTTTGCCCGTTTAATTTAAAAATAACATCTACTATTGAATCTACAACAGTATCAATTGTTTTCGAATCAGTTAGAAAGTCGAGTAAAAATTCTTCGATAATGCTAATCCTTTCTGCAGTTGTATTAGCGCTGAGAATTTTTTGTCCTAAAATTGATCCTTTTTCTCCATAAAGTTGCTCCAATGGAACAGGAGTATTTTCCATTTCTTTTATAGGTATAGTAGCAAATGGTAAAAAGCCATTAGGATGAAACCGAACTACAAAAGTTCCTGTATCTCCTGCAGGTTCAACTACATAAGGCCGAGTAAGCTGGCCTATCAAAAAGCATCTTGGTTGTAAATACCTATCTCCATCTTCAGGATGATGCCAGTATAAATCACCATAATGAAAAATTAATTTCATCGTCCCATCAGGAACAATTGTATTCATTTGTGGGGTATCCTCTCTTGGAAAATCCAATGTCCAGTAGCACTTAACAAAATCTTTTAAGTCAATTCTCGGTTCAAATATTTTCCCTTTCATCAATAGTATTTTTATTCTTTTTTGTTTTACTTTGACACACAATTCAAATACATGAGTAAATTCCTCATCAAATATAGAAGTATTATCTTAAATATTTTGAAGCATATAAAAGGAGAATTGTTTCTCCTTGTAAGCGGATATTTTTTTGTTGTAATCGAATCTTTAGATTAATAAAACAACTATAGGTATAAACAAGATAAGAGTAGTAACAAATAAACCATTTGAATCGTCTTCAAAGAAATATATAAATATGAAAAATTATAAAACAAGAGCTTACCTGATAATAGTTATTTGCTTCTCAGTTGCTTTCCTAAAAGCACAAATGCCAAATTCTATATCAAAAGTTGATAAAATCTATGGATTGTCTAAGTTCTGGCAAGAGGTTAATTATAATTTTGTTTATCTAAATAAAATTGACAGAGATAAATGGGAACAAGATTATAAAAAATTGATAGAAGAAGTCCAAGAAGCTGAAAATGACTATCAGTATTATAGGCTATTGCAAAAGTTTTGCGCCTCCTTGAAAGACGGACACACAAATGTGAATTTTCCGGATACCATTCAAAATAATCTTTTCAATACTTATTTTGGTGAATACAGATTGTTTTTAACAAACATTGAAAACAAGGCAATTGTCACAAGGACAAACCTCAGTAAAAAGGATGAGATACCCATAGGAACTGAAGTTATAAAGGTAAATGGAATGAATACAATAAGCTACTTAGAACAGGAAGTCATACCATACATTTCTTCTTCAACAGACTACATTCTTATGGACTGGGCAGTTTCAAGAATGTTCCAAAGTCCTATAGGTACAAGCTTTAATATAACCTTCAAATTACCTAATGGAAAAATTAAAGAATTGAAATTAACTCATAGTAAAACTATTGAACAAGAAGTTTATCCTGAGTTTGAAGATTGGCAATTATTTGATTTCAAATGGGTAGAGAAAGACATTGCATATGTTTCTTTGAATTCTTTTGGAGATCCTAAAATAGATACCTTATTTATCGAAAAACTTCCTGAATTATATAAAGCAAAGAAACTGATAATAGACCTTCGAAAAAATGGTG
The DNA here is from genome assembly GCA_937921595.1 of uncultured Saprospiraceae bacterium. Lineage (GTDB taxonomy): Bacteria > Bacteroidota > Bacteroidia > Chitinophagales > Saprospiraceae > JAHDHW01. Next base: position 11,253 of record CAKZTD010000181.1, on the reverse strand, counting down.
GAGGAAATACTAATATTGGTCGTGATATATTGCAGTACCTCACAAAAGACACTATTTTGTATGGCTCAAAAACTCAAAGTAGATTACATATCCCCTCTTTTAAAGCTTGGGGTAAATGGACAGAAGCGAAAGATACCGTAGGAAATAAATGGGCAGCTGAAGATAAATGGGCAAGTCAAGCATTTCTATCCTATCATGATAATTTCTTTCATCATTTCCCATATGAAGGAGATACAATCAACATAAAGGCAAAGCGATTAGTTGTACCAACTGCAATCCTCATCGGACACAATACGGCTTCGGCTGCAGAAGACTTTTTAATCTTAGCAGATAATCAAAACCATATGACAAAAATTGGTGAACCGACTTTTGGAAGTACTGGACAACCAATGCTTTTTGATTTACCGGGAGGAGGTTCGGCGAGAGTCTGTACAAAAAAAGATACCTACCCAAATGGAAAAGAATTTGTGGGATTTGGAATTCAACCAGATATAGAAATTAAAAAATCTCTTGAAGATTACTTAAACAACAGAGATCCTGCGCTACAAAAAGCTATAGAATATTTAAAGGAAAATTAAAAATTCGCTATACTAAATTTATAGTGGCGAAAACCGTCATTACACCGAGCCTTGTACAACATTAAAAATTCTTGATCCAATTCAGTTTAATTCCAATAGACGAATAAATCTAGTATTTCTGTTTAATTTTTTTTTACATTTACAAACATCAAAAAATTGAACGGTTACTAGATGGAATCAAGAATCAAAAACAGCATCATCAAAGAACCTCGCTTTCAGCTAGGAATAACCTTAATATTGACGATTCAGTTACTATTGTTAATTGCTTGTACATCTGATAAAAAAGGGAAAACATTGGATAAACAATCATCCAGTTCATTAGCTACTCCTCCAAATACAAATACAGATTCATCAACTGAATTAACCTTAGAACAAGAAACTGCTTTAGATGCATTGGATTCACTTCAGATCCAAATGCAAGCAAAGCAACTCTATTCTACCTTTCCAGGCATACATCATGAATGTTCCCAATCAGATACTAGTTTCGTCATTTCACGTACTGAATTCTTGATTGCTTTAGAAGAGTTATTAGCAAAACATTGCACTTCCTTTTCATATGAACGACGTAAAAAACTTGCTAATGAAGCAGTACTAATCCAAAAGGAATATTTTATTGAACAATGTTATGGCACTTCATTTCAAATGGTTGATGGAACACTTAATAATACCACAATATCAACACCAAGATCAGGAACTTGGATAATGCGGAAAGTACTTGGTCGAAGAGATATTATATTCAAATGGTAATTTTTAATTAGGTATAATCATTTAAATAGATTTGTATGGATTCTGTCCTTTAGTACAAAATGCAAAACGATGTAGACGTTAAACACGCCTACATCGTTTCCACAAAACTTCGCTGTCAGAAATGATCGTATATCAATTTACATTTCTCATAAGCTTCATTGCCGCTTCGCCTTAATCTAAGGCTCACTTTACTCGCCTTTATATTATTTCACAATTACTAACTTTCTAGTCACAAATGTCTTTTCAGATTCTAGTCGAACTATATAGATCCCTGCTAACAAATCGAGTTGCAATTCAGTCTTTGTTCCTGAAACATTCGACTGCTCGTAAGCTAGTTGTCCCCCACTGGTGTAGATTTTAAGATCGAACATAGAAATATCATTTTCCAGATCTACAGTCAGCTCACCTGATGATGGATTCGGAAAAATACTCAGCGATGAAGTTTCAGTTAAATCATCAAAAATAGAAGTCACGGTTGAATTATTCCAATAGACATTTGTTCTATCCGCAAATCCTTGTATGATGACGTCTGCTAGTTCATCTCCATTAAAGTCATCCACAATCATAGCCGGAATGTACTCTCCTCCAATAGTATCGACTGGAATGAATTCATTGTTGCTTAGATTCTCATACACAATATTATAGATATTAGGTAAACCTCCATCTTGAGAACCAATGATTATGATGTCTTGATCTCCATCATTGTCCAAGTCTGCAAAAGTATTTTTGCCAGAGAAAGTCTGTTGTAGATTTGCTGAAGCAAGTTCTGAAAAATTACCTGAACCATCATTGATGTAGAGAAAAGAAACTGGCTCAATACCAAAAGATCCAGACATCAAAACATCCATGTCTCCATCATTATCAGTATCCGCAACACTTATATCATCTGCATTAATTTGTATAAAATCCATATTAGGAGCAGCTGTATAATTTCCATCTCCATCATTTAGATATAGTTTAGTTATTTGCGATTCATCTTCTTGCTCCCCTGAGATAATGATGTCAGCATCACCATCACTTTCTACATCAACGAATTTCACTGCACCAAATAAAACTGGAGCTAATACGGTACTACCCGACGGAGTGAAAATCGCATTCCCATCATTAAGAAATACATCCGCTACAAATACATCATTGAGATCTCTCACTGAAATCAAAATATCTTTATCTCCGTCTCCATCTACATCGGCTATGTCGACACCACTATCCGAAAATTGAGGTAGCGATGGATTGGCTAACTCTATAAATATTCCTGATCCATCATTCAGATATATACGAGTGTACTCTTGAATATTGAATCCATTACCAGAAAAGAAAAGATCTAAATCTCCGTCTCCATCTAGGTCTTCAAAAATGGTGACACTAAATGTAGTATTTATGAATGGAGTGTTTTCCATTTCTGTAAAATTTCCATTACCATCATTCAGATAAAGTGCAGTCTTTCTTGAAGGAGTTTGACCTGACATGAGAAGATCATTATCTCCATCACCATCAATGTCACCACTAGCGAAAGAGCCAGCATATATTTCAATCAACTCCGGTTGTGGGTTGGCTTTTACAAAATCTATATTCTGCGCATTAGAAAATAAAAATGCGAAAAGTAAGGGAAGTATAAGGACGTTCTTTTTCATTATTTAAAGTATTTTAATTTTGAACTTTTTATTTTAAGATTAACATTCGATATCTCATTGATCATCTTTAAATTTTGAGAATCAAATATCTAAATAGCGTAGAACATTAATTCAAACTGATCATTACTATCAAACTAAGCTAAGAGATGACCTTCAGCAATAGTTCAAATTTACGCCAAGGTTTTGAATGGGGAAAGTAGAATAGAGTCAAATAATAAGGTTTCTAAAGTTAGTTTTCATTTAAAAATATCAATGAAACTGTTTTCAAAGATGATTAATTCAATTTTTATAAGGTTTCTATATATGTAAACGATACTCCTTTTGAAGTACATTTGTGATGCATTAGTTATTATTCACTAAATCACCTGCTATTCTAAGGTATCCTCGAATGAGCTTAAAGTCCATTACCTTGAACCAATTGTCCATATACCTGATCAACGTTTGCCTTAAATTTGTGTATCTAATTTAATAGAATGGTATAAAGTTCTAAATTCAAATTACTTATTATGAAAAAATTATTTTTTATTTTAACCTTAATCACAACTTTTATGATACAGACACAAGCTCAAACCACCGACCTTCAGCTTATTGAGAAAACGATCAATCACTACTTCGATGGTATGCTGAATCACAATGCTGAATCTTTTACAAAAGCGTTTCACGCAACAGCTATTATGAGATGGAACGACGATGCTAAATACACAGAAGTAAATGCCATTCAGGCTTTAAGTGAATATGTAAATGCAAATGATCCCGTAAAAACGAAGACTAATATCACCGCTATTAATATTGTAGGTGACGCTGCCAATGTTCAACTAGAATTAGAATATGAAACCTTTACATTTGTTGACTTTATGCACATGATGAAAATTGAAGGAGAGTGGAAAATCGTTAGCAAAACTTACACGACAGTAAAAAAGGATTTTTAAGAAAATTAAAAAAACCTTCCAAAGAAAGTAGCTACCTTAGAGTTTGTTTGTAGCTTGAAATTAAGTTTCAAACAAATTCTAACAGCGTCTTTTTAACTTAAAAAAAACACCAATCTAAATTCAATCGAATTAGCATGATTACATCACGTAGCACTTTTGAATATCAAGGTCAGGTACTCATTGAAAAAATGAAAATACGGACACCTTTTCGGTATGAAGCTATTTTTCAAAATACGGGCTGCTTTATATACTTTAAGCAGAGAGGACCTAAATTGCTTTCATCAGAAGAAAATGCTCAATTGAAAAGTAACGAAGCGGTTCTCCTAAAATGTGGTAGCCATTTCCTCGATCTGCTAAAAGAGACGGACGATGATCAGGTTGAGGTTATTGCCATTCATCTTTATCCTTCCGTTTTGAAAAAACTATACACCGGAGACCTACCTGCCATTGTTAAAAAGCAAAACAATAGCAAAGGAAGTCAGGTTGTAGTATCTAGTAATGTCATTGCAAAATTTATCGACTCTTTGGAATTTTATTTCCAAAATCCATCCTTAGTGAACAATGATTTATTGGAACTAAAAATAAAGGAACTGATACTGTTACTTGTCCAGTCGAAAAATATCAATTCCATTTTGGAGCTAGTTGGCGATTTATATTCTGCCAATACGGTTCATGTAAAAGAGGTTATCAATTTGCACTTGTTTTCCAATTTGAAATTAGATCAACTGGCTAAACTATGCAATCTAAGTTTATCCTCTTTTAAACGAGAATTTAAAAAAGAATATGATGATAGTCCTACCAATTACATCAACGACAAAAGACTTGAAAAAGCAAAAGAATTGTTGACTGTTACGGATTTGCCGATTAGTGAAATTGCCTATGAAACGGGATTTCAAGATTCCCTATATTTTACAAGACTTTTTAAAAATAAAATAGGCATCCCTCCAACTGCTTACCGGACAGAAAATTCAGATTGATCTAATAATCTATAACTACGGACTATTCCTCCATTTCCTCCCTTCTCTTCTTCCCTATTTTTGTAATTAGAATCAACATACATTTAAAAATAAAAAGATTTTAATTATGAAAATACTCATCGTTATTACGCATCCAAATCTTGAAAAATCATTAATCAATAAACGTTGGATTGAAGAATTAGAAAAATATCCAGAAAGATATATTATTCACAATTTGCACCAGGTCTATCCTGATGAAGAAATTGATGTGGAAGAAGAACATCGATTACTAGAATCTGTTGATAAAGTCGTATTTCAATTTCCTTTCTATTGGTTTAACTGTCCACCACTTTTCAAAAAATGGATTGACAAAGTATTAAATCATGGATGGGCCTATGGAAAAGATAGTGGATATAAATTGGAAGGCAAGAAAATAGCTTTAGCTATTTCTGTTGGAATCAAAGAGGAAGATTATCAAATCGACGGAAGATACAAATACACGCTTGACCAATTAACTAGTCCTTTTGAAATTACATTTCTTTATGTAAAAGCTGATTACCAACCTTTATTTGCTTTTTATGCAGCGGAGTACAAACCTACTCCTGAGCTAATTTCACAAAGCGCAGAAGACTATATTGGCTTCTTGGAAAAGCTATAATTTTTTTAAAAAATTCATCTTGTCCTCAGTCATTCTAATAAAGAATAATTGAAACTAATAAAATTAAAAAAGCAGGTGAGATTAAATATCTCATCTGCTTTTTTATAATGCTTAGTCATCTAACTAGCCTATAAAAAGATTGACCTAAATATCCATATCTCCGGCCGTTTTCTCCATCTCCTAGCCTTTCAATGCTCCTACCTTTGTAAGACAATCAGTAAGCCATGAAGCTGCTATAAAAAATCAATAGTAGGAATTGAAAATTTGATTTTCTATAATCATAGCTTATATTTTTAAACATATTAAATAAGTAAAAATGAAGAATGTATTTTTTCTACTGTTGTTATTAACAGTTACAAGCTCCGCCTGTGCGCAAAAAAAAGTGAATCAAAAAGAAGAAAGTAAAAAACTAATGGAAGTAAATCGACAATGGGCAAAAGCTGCTAATCCAGAAGCCTTCTTTAGTTTTATAAATAGCGACGCTTTAGTTATGGCACCTGACAAACCAGTATCTAAAGGCCATGAAGAAATTGGAAAAACTTTGGCTGAATTTCAATCATTACCAGGGTTCCAAATCACCTGGGAGCCACAAGAAGCGCATGTTTCAAGTAGTGGCGACTTAGGCTATTCCGTAGATAGAATCTTAGTTTCTTTCGACGGAGAGAACGGAGAAAAAATTAAACTATTTGAAAAAGGAGTAACGATCTGGAAAAAGGATGATCATGGAGATTGGAAGATGGCAATTGATATTTGGAATGTTGATCCTTCTATAAATTCCATTTTTAAATAGTCCTCAAACTAAGTAAGCTGTTTAAACTTTTAGTGTAAAAAAATGCCTGAGTAGTCAAATTGACTACTCAGGCATTTAATTTCATTTAATCATTTGTTCTTAATTTAAGATTCTTGTCAAGTATTCTTTGAGTTGACAAAAGGTATTGTAAATTTGATCCAATCATTAGAATCTAAATAACGAAAGAAATACCAGATACAACAAAATGTAAAGCGACTAAAACCCATTAAATGCGGATTAGCGTGTATGCGCAAAGTGTCCTCGGCAAACAAAAATTGAAAAGCATGAAAAACATAATTACAATTCTTATTGTGCTACTAAGTATAAATACAATAATTGCTCAACATACAATTACTAGTCAAATACTAGACGCTAAAACTAAAGAGCCATTGTCATTTGTAAATATTGGAATTGAAAACTCTAATAGTGGAACAGTTAGCAATGATGAAGGAAAATTTGAATTACAAGTCAAGACCAAGGAAGATGTTTTAGTTTTTAGTTATATAGGATATCATTCAAAAAAAATCGCAAGTGGTTCCATCTCGGAAAATGCTCTTGTTTTACTCGAACCTGATTCATATGTCTTTGACGTCATAGAAGTAACAAGTACAAATTTTGATAATGAATTAATCTTGGGAGCTAAAAATAAAAATGGGAGAGGAAAAAGTATTGGATTTGGGAATCCACAATTAGGAACAGAGCTAGGTGCATTAATAAGAATAAAAAAAGAAACATTAATTAAAAGTGTAAATTTTGTTTTAAATCACGCCAAAGGTGATAGCTTATTATTTAGAGTCAATATTTATAATTACAAAAATAAAGTAATTGGCGAAAAGATTTTAAAGCATAATATATACTTTAAAGACAAACAGCGAAAGGGTGAATTTTCTATTAATCTAGAAGAATACGATATTATTCTAAATAATGATGTTCTTCTATCTTTAGAATGGTTACAAGATTTTGATGAAGCAGGAAATAAATTAATCACCTTTGATACAAAAAAATCTAGAAAATTAGGCGGAACTTTTATTAGATCTACAAAAACAGGAAAATTCAGAAAATTGCCTGTTAAAAGAAAACTTAAACCTTGTATATTTTTTATAGGTAAACAAAAGTCTAATTAAATTTAGAGTCAAACTCAATTATTCATAAAGAACAACATTAAATTTTCATCATCATGTTATCTAAATTAAGAGCTCTAACAAAGTTTAAGAACGAAAGTAAAACACTTATAGATCTTTCTTCCATCAGAAAGGAATTAAACAATGGACTTTTTAATGTAATGGATGAATCTTTTGAACAAAGGAAATCAGACTCTACAAATTCAAAGTATACACCTAAAGATGTAAATAAAATAATTGAAGCCTATTCAAGAAAAAACATGATCCTGGCTACTACTGCGTCAATAGTTCCAGGGCCATTTGGAGTACTTAGTGCAATTCCTGAATTACTTTTGAATTTTAAAAACCAGATGAGCATGATTTACGACTTAGGTTGTGCAAATGGGAAAGAAAATTTTATAAGTAAAGATATTTTGCTTGATATTCCAATTTCAGTTTTCGGAGGAAATACAAATTTATCCCAAATCCAAAGTAGTCAAACGGAATTAATTGACTCTCCTGAATCGGTACTGATAGAGAAGTCACTTGCCTTAGGTGAAAGTATAATTGAACGAACTTTAAAAAAGTCAATTGTCCAGTTCATTCCTATTGCAGGGCCAGTTTTAATGGGTACTTGGGCTAAACTGGCAACTTCTAAAATTTCTAAAGGATCTCTTAGTTTTCTAAGTCAACAAGAAACTTTTATTGAACATTTCAAGCCCAACGAATCTGAAGAAATTAAACGCTTGTTACAAATTGAGAAAATAAAGGGACTCGCTAATCTAATTGAATCTAATAATGAGATCAACGAAAATCAAATAGAATTAATAGGGACTATTATTGAAAATTCTGATTTGAACAAAGAAGAAAAAGAATATTTTTTGCAGGAATCATTAAAAACTGGTTCCAAGTTTCAACTCGATAAAGAGCTATTAAAAAAGTATGAAGAAGACGAAGATCTTTTAATGCAATTAATTGTCATGGCGAATAGAACTGGGAAAATTGATGAGCTAGAAAAGAAATGCATTTATGAAATTGGCTTGGAGCTTGAAGTGGACACTAAGCTTATTGATGAATTGTTTTAAGGTAAAATTTAGAATGAATCAAATTCTAAATTGAACTAAATAATTCCAAACAGAAAATGATAGAATACAAAATCAAAGATGCAAGAAAAACAACAAACGAAGAATTGTTAGACAATACTAATTGGGATACAAAAGATCTTAAATTTATTGTATTTGAATATTTAACCCCAAGATCAGTTGGATATCCAACTAAAAAAAAATCAAAAATTTATTGCTTAAACAAAAGTGATGCAGTTGGAAATCTAGGATTCAAATACATACTTTACAATTACATAGTCTGCTATTTTATTGGAGGAGGCTTGCCATTCAACAATAAACAATTGAAAAGTAGCAATAAAAAAAATAAGAATGGAATTGATATAACCAATGAATTAGAATCAAAAATAACAATCAAAGACATAGAAAACGGAACCCTACAATTACGACAACCATTATAGCTCGGTAATTTTTTCGTAACAGTTTTTATCAAAATAGAGTTGATTAATAAATACTTTTAGCTTTTCCTAAGTCCAATCGTATATCCAATTGAAAGTCCAACATAGCTATTATTAATTGTTCCTATTACTTGTCCATTTGGTATTTCAATATCAGTCTTTGGAATAAAATTGTATTCCAATCCAATAATAAATTTACCTAAATCTAATCCTCCTCTTAACAGAATTCCTAATCGATTTTTGACACTTACTTCAAGTATATTTTCGGAAGGGTTTGGAATTCCAGTTGGTGAAACTTCTGTGAAATTAGTCAAAAAATAGTATCCTACACCTCCACCTAAATAAGGTCGATATTTATTTTCATTAAAGTAATAATCAAAGGTTGGTACAATGGAAATAATACCATTATCAGGATTGGTAAACTGAATGAGGCCATCATTAGGATTATTATAACTGTAGGATTGAAGAGGATTATAATTTTCAATTTTTTCATTTTCAGAAGCTCCGATTCTCAAGCCGATAAAAGTATTTTTCGATGTTTTCAATTTAGGCTCCACACGAAAGAAAAATCCATTAAACCAAGGGAAACCTGGATTAGCAGATTTTGAAGTCCAAAGAACCCCCGTTTCTATTTTCAACTTCACATTACTCTGTGATTGAACACTTAAATTGAACAAGCAAGACAATAATATTATAAGCAACATTTTTGATTTAAGTATAGCGCTCTTATTGTAGAAGTAGAATAGTCTTAATTGAAAAACCTTCATAAATATTTATTATGCAATTGCTAAATATTGATTTTCTTATTTTATAATTATTAATAACGATCAGCGCAAAAGATGACGGCGAGCTTAGCGACACTAGCCGTTTTGCATTTTGTTGACAGCAAGTATTTTTACCCCTTAATTTTCTCTGCGATAATTTCAGGGAAATCAAAGTGTCTATGAAAAACTAATCCTGTTACTTGACTTTCTTCATCCCATTTGAATTCTATGTCTGCTTCAAACGCTCTATAAACAAATCTATTTTTCGATTTTGGGAATATTTCACATTTTGGTTGGATTGGCATTTCTGCATTTAATATTCCATCTTCTTTTGAAATGGTGATTCTTAACTCGTTTCTATTCCCTCCATAAAAATCAATTAACTCTTTTTCAAGTGGAGTTGATTTAAAATTAATTTCGTAAACACCTATAAACTCTGCAAATTCTTTTTTATCCTTCTCTCCATTCCTTACACTTTTGAGTGCAATATCGAAATTGATTAAACTTGCTTCGGCTTCAATTTTTTGCCCTCCTTTCTCGCTTGGTCTAATTACTTGTTCTCTTTCACTCTTTGATAGTTTTGAAGCAAAAACATCTTTATCATTTAATTCTGTGTCTTCCTCAAAGTACATCTGAGTTATCAATTCATGATAACCTCGTCTTGCAACTTTAACATGTATATGCGGTGCTCTCCAATCATCGTTATCTGCATCAAACATGTATTTACCTGGTTTAATAGTTTTAAACCCATATTCTCCTTTTTCATTTGTTTTCATCTGTCCCCAACCCTGAAAATCTGGGTCATCTTCTATTTTGTTCGTATCATATTCATGGGTATATTTTCCATGAGTATTTGCGTGCCAAATCATCACTAAGGCTCCTGGTATTGGATTACAATTTTCGTCGGTTACTTTCCCCCTCACATAGATTAATTCTCCTTTGGGTCTTTTATCTGAACCATTGAATTTTGTTAAATCGAAGTCTTTATCTGCTTGGTCTTTATTGGGATGAAATGGTCCCATAGTATCGTATTGAGTTGGAACACATTTCTCAACGATTGTATCTTCTTTCGATGGACTTTCTTTACATCCGAATAATTTCAATGAGATTGTTCCGATTGTAGCTCCAATTCCAAGTTGAAGCCAATTTCGACGATTGATTTTTTTTTGATTCTTCATTTTGAAGTTATTTTGAGGTTATTTTTTCACTTACAGTGCCTAAGTTAAACGATATAGCTGGTTGTGGCGTTTTGGGTTTTGAACATTTAGCGCACTACCAGCTATGGCCCTTTTTGCTTTTGTTAGCAACAGTTATTTTTCATAAAATTGATGATAATCAGATTTAAAATTACTTTTTTAGCGGCTATTGCCGTTTTACACTTTGTTGTAGGCTGGATCTCTTTTAATTTTTTCATGCATTATTGGAATAAATTCTAATCCGTTCAATTTATTTTTTTCAATAATATTTTTAAAGTTCTTTGAACAAACTATAAGTCGATTTGCATTCCCTCCACTTCCAAAATATTCATAAGTTAAGGCTAAATCGAATTTCTCTTTGAAAATTTCTCTTTGAAATAAATAC
>CAKZTD010000180.1 GCA_937921595.1 uncultured Saprospiraceae bacterium | reverse complement strand
GGTTCCATTCAATGTAGAATAAGAAGAACCTCCGGAAGCATTTTTATGACCACCACCTTTGAAATGCTTTTGAGCAATTTCTTGAACAGAAATATCGCCTTTAGATCGTAATGATAATTTTACAATCGTAGGTTGTTCAGTAATGAAAGCTGCGATCTTCACTCCTTTTAATTTGAGTAGGTAATTTACAATACCTTCCGTGTCTCCTCTTTGAATATCGAACTGTTCGTAATCTTTTCGATTCAACCAGATGATCCCCGTTTGAAATTCAGGAATAATCTCCATTCGATTGATCAAGCAATGACCTAAAAGCCGAAGGTATTTTTCATCCTGACTATTGAAAATAATGTCCTGGATTTTATTATCATCTACACCAACTTCTAAAAGCTTAGATGCTGTTTTAAAAAGTTTTGGTGAGGTACTATATTTAAAAGAACCTGTATCCGTTATAATTCCGGTATAGATACATTCTGCGATATCAACATCCATCTTGCTCAAATCCTCCATTTGCTCTATGAAATCATAGATTAACTCACAAGTAGAACTTGCTGAAGTATCAGATATTTGAAAATCTGCTTGAATATCTGGAAAAAGATGGTGGTCAATCATTACCAATTTTACATCGGTCAAACTTGCGATGATTTCACCTAATTTATCAATCCGGTCTAAAGAGTTATAATCTAAACAAAAAACAATATCCGCACGCTTTACCAATTCTTCTGAACGATCTGGCTCGATATCATAAATTGTAATCTTCTCAGCATCAGGCATCCAAGCTACAAAATCGGGGTATTCAGAAGGAAAGATGACGTGAACGGTATGTCCTAATTTATTGAGATACAAGTAGGTAGCCAAAGAAGATCCTATGGCATCACCATCGGGGTTCCGATGCGAAGTGATGACAATGTCTTTTGGTACTGCTAGTAGGGATTTGAGTTGTGTTATATTTTCCATTTGTAATATTAAGAGTCAGGCGGTTCTTCGGGATGCGAAATTGCTATTTTTTATGGATTAAACCAAAATAATGGGGTCTTGGTTTCGTCTTGTGGTATATCTTTTTTGACTTTCTAAATACTTATCGTAGTATTTAAGATTTTCATAATACGGGAAAAGGCAATTTAAGGTAAAATTAGATGCAATGATTGCGCCATATAGTGTGACAAGTTGACTTTGTTCTTAGTCGATTTTAAGAGATTTAAGGTATCTAAGACTTTAATAAATTTCTATCAAGGTATACTCCAGAGTGGCTTTATTTATCAATCCAATGTTTAAAATTGCTTGCCTTTTCTCTACTGACAAAAACATCTCCTTCAAATTCAGGAATTAGTTGCAATTTTAATTTCCGTTTAAACCAAAGATTGATTCTTGATATGGCATTTATGTTAACAAAAAATTGACGATTGATTCTATAAAAACCTGTTGGGTCTAAGAACTTTTTAAGCTGACCTAAGGTGAAATTTACAGGATATCGATCACCGTTTTTCACCACAATATAAGTATGTTTTTCTTTGTAAAAATAGCAAATTCCTTTAGCATCAAAGATGATTAATCCACCTCCTTCATTGACTGGAAATCGTTCTTTATAATCCGATTTACTGGATATCATTTTCAAATCTTGAATCAATTTAAGGTAAGAAACTGAATGTAGTTTTTTATTTGACTGGTACTTATTGATTGACTTTTCTATGTTTTTCTTTGTGATAGATTTGAGTAAGAAATCAATGCTAATTAATTCAAAAGCTTTTATCGCAAATTCATCATAAGCAGTTGTAAAAACTATATGACAAGAAACCTGCACCGAATCAAAAATCTTAAAACTCAAATCATCGCTCAGTTGAATATCTAAAAAAATAAGGACAGGAAGTTTATGTGAATCATATCATTCGATTGATTGCTCTACACTTTGTAACCAGTAGAAATTAAACTTACTCAAACTCCACGATCGTCACCCCGTCTCCCCCATCGTTATTCTCTGGATGACGAACATCGCTGATGCCTTTGTATTCTTTGAGTTTTTTCCGAACAGCAATTCGCAGAATTCCATCACCCTTTCCGTGGACAACTCTGATTTGAGTTGCATTAGAAATTAAAGCTTTATCCACAAAATTTTCGAATATTTTTAATGCTTCATCTTTCCTTAATCCTCGAAGATCTATTTTAGATTCAAAAGTAGCATTACTTCCGACGATATCGGTTTGGATACTTTTTGTAGAACGAATTTCTATGGGTTCGTTGGCATGGATGAGATCACGAATATTGGTCGTCATTTTCATGACTCCCATTAGAACAATCGCTTTGCCTTTCGAGATGGATTCTACTTTTCCAGAAGTACCACCTGTTTTTAATTTTACAAAATCACCAACAGCAATTGGTTTCTTCTCTTTAGGTTTTAAATCTTCTTTATAATAAACTTCTTGCTTCAAACCAGAAACATCATCGGTCAATTGCTTGCGCTCTTGTCGGACTTTTGTTGCTAGTTCTTTTGCTTTTTCGAGATTCTTTTCTTCCTTAATTTGACGGATCAAACGTTCCATCTCCTTATTTTCATGACCAGCTTGCTGGAGTGATTTTTCTTTGGTTTCTAATTTAAATTTCTTGCGTTTGTATTCTAAATCTCGATGGAGATTATCATAGTTCTTGATCAGCCTCTGCAAGTTTTTCTCTTTGCTCATCAGATTAGCCAGCTTATCTTCCAAGCCCTTTTTCTCTTTTTGCAAATCGACTAGCAATTCGTCGACCGCCTTTTCATTCTTTCCACTTTTGTGTTTTGCAAAGTCGAGAATCTTTTTAGAAAGACCACTCTTTTCTGCAATTTCGAAAGCATAACTAGATCCTGGACGACCAACCTTCATTTGGTATGTCGGAGATAACGTATCTTGATTAAAAGTCATCGATCCATTGACAATTCCTTTGGTTTTAAAAGCTACCATTTTAAGATTGGAATAGTGAGTCGTGATGACACTGAATATTTTTCTAATGTTCAATTCCTTTAAGATCGCTTCAGCAATAGCTCCTCCCATTTTTGGATCAGTACCAGAACCAAACTCATCGATCAGTATCATGGTTTTCTCATCGGCTTGATCAAGAAAAGTTTTCATATTTTGAAGCCTGGAACTATAAGTCGACAGGTCATCTTCCAAAGATTGTTGATCTCCAATATCAGCGAATACTTTTTCAAAAATGCCTAATTCTGATTTTGGATCTGCTGGTATGAGCATTCCGGCTTGAAGCATAAGTTGTTGCAAACCGACGGTTTTCATCGTGATGGATTTTCCACCTGCGTTTGGCCCGCTCAAAATTAAAATTCGATTGCCTTCTGAAAGAACAAGATCAAAAGGAATGGTTTTTTTACCCTGGCTTTGATTTTTTAATAATAATAAAGGATGGTATGCTTCTATAAATCCATAATGAGGATGATCCTTGAGTTTCGGCATGTGAGCCTTCATTCGATCGGCTAATTTCGCTTTGGATTGGATCACATCAAAATGAGCGATTAAACTCCGATAAGTCAAAAGGTGATGTGCATGAGGTCTAATAGCCGCACTTAAAGCTTTTAAAATTCTATAAATTTCTCGCTTTTCTTCTTGTTGCAAATCAAAAATATCATTGTTAATATCAATGACAGCTTCTGGTTCTATAAATGCGGTCTTACCAGTCGAAGATTCATCATGGATAATACCTCGAATTTTTCTTTTGTGTTCTGAAGGAACAGTTAACACTCTCCTTCCGTTTCTAAAACTCTCCACTGAATCGGCCAACCAACCATTCTTTTTATATTGATTGATCAAGCTTCTAAACTGACGATCTAATTCTTTTGTTTTGGAGTTTAACTTTCTGCGAATGGCCATCAATTCTGACGAAGCATCTGGTTTTACATTACCATCTTCATCGATTACTCGGTTGATTTCAGAGATCAATGTTTTATCAAATTGAGTATATGCGACAATACTGTGAAGATTAGGGTAGTTCTCAATCCTTGTTTTGGTAAAGAAATCAAAGATTCTTTTAAGGATACTCAGAATAGAATGAAGTCGTTGAACGGCCTCGATGGATAAGACATAATCCTCGATTTGGAGCATTTTAACATCTTCCGTAATCTCAGGATATACTTCGATTGGGAAGTGATCATTTTCATGAATAGATTCCTTAAACTCACTGACATACAACAACTTTTGTTGGATGACTTCAAGTTTAGTTTCAATCCTCAGGTTTTGAATCTGCTCTTTTCCATATTCTCCCAAGCTCTCTGCTGAAAGTAATTCCAAGACTTTATCAAATTCCAGTTTTTCGTATAAATCTTTAGGCTCTAGTATCATTTCCTTCTACAATTTCAATTTTTGCGCAAGTTGCAAATTTTCATATTAAGAAACAAAGCATTCAGAGAATGGTTCCATTCTTTCGCGATTACTAAATAATTAATTATATTTATGCAGCTTCTCGCCTATCAATAAAATTAAAACAGTAAATGCTCTATTTACTGGTATTTTACTTTACAACATAACAAAACTAAAACTATTTAGAATGAAACCATTTCTACGATTACTATTCTTTTTTGTTATCAGTCTTCCTATTTCGGCACAACAAGTACCGGATTTCACGATGACCGACATTAATGGCAATTCGCATAGCCTATATGCTGACTATTTAGATCAAGGGAAAACTGTATTTATTAGTGCAGCAGCAACTTGGAATCCATGGGATGAAACTTGGATTGAATCAGGCGTTTTAGATGAATTCCATGCAACTTATGGAAGTGATGCCGTTGTCCTCTTCATTGAAGCTGATCCAGGTACACCTGAAAGTGATCTTTATGGGACCGGGCAATCTTCTACTTATGATTATGTTACGGGACATGATTATACGATCATCGATGATTCTGAAGGAATTATCCAAAATCAATGGGGTCTGAGTTACTACCCTTCTGTATTTATTATTTGTTCAGATGGAACAGGTTATACCGCAGATGCTGGAGTAGCAGAACTAATGAATGACCCTGATGTTTTCTATGGCTCGTTTGAAACGGCTTTGGATATAGCAGATAAGATGTATGAATTGTGTGGAACAGGATTCGATCGAAGCAAACTAAATGGAATTACTTATATCGATAGTGATTTAGATTGTGAAGAAGATGGAGAAACAGGAGTTCCAATGATGATGGTTAACATTGATGGACCAAATGGCTCATTTTATAGAATTACAGATGAAGATGGAGAATTTAGAACTTTAGCAGATATTGGAACTTACAATGTCGAAGTTACCCCTCCTGCAAACGGACTTTGGGATATTTGTGATAATCCTCAGTCTTATACTTTTTTAACAGACCAAGATAGTACTTATATGGATTTTGGATTACAAGCGAATATGTCTTGTACCGATCCGGTTGTTGAGATATCTGCTCCTTTTTTAGTTCGATGTTTTGAAAATGGAATCTATGTTAACTATTGTAATAATGGAACCATCGCTGCGGAAGATGTTGTAGTTACGGTTACTTTAGATTCCTTTTTAATTGTCAACGGAATTTCTCAAACACCAGCTAGTCAAAGTGGATTTACTTATACTTTTGATATAGGAACTTTGGGTGTCTTTGAATGCGGCGATATTGTTTTTGATGTAGAAGTAGATTGCGAGGCGGAACTTGGAACAGAGCAATGCTATAGTGCTCAGATTTCTCCGGAGGCAGGATGTGAAAATAGTCTTTTATCTGGTGTTGAAGAGTGTCAGGAAATCGTTGGTTCTTTTGATCCGAATGACAAACGGGCTTTTCCATTTCAAGAAGGAGATGAATATGTTATCTCACCTAATGAAGTGATTAAATACCAAATCCGTTTCCAAAACACGGGTAATTTTATGGCTTTCAAGGTTGAAGTTGTTGATTCAATTTCTGCCCTTCTAGATCTTTCTACTTTTAGAATGGGAACTGCGAGTCATGATTATCAAGTAATAGTAGAAGACAACCGAACGCTTCGATTTGTTTTTGATGGAATCAATTTACCAGACAGTACTTCGAATGAAGCAGAAAGTCATGGTTTCCTTACTTATTACATCAATCAAATGCCTGACCTTCCAGATGGCATTAAGATTGAAAATACGGCGGGGATTTACTTTGATTTTAATGATCCAGTAATCACAAATACGACCATTCACACAGTCGATTATAACATCGTATCTAATCAGGAGATTGAAAACAGTATTGGCTTCCTTGTTACACCTAATCCGGCTAAAGATTATGTTCAAATAAATATTGGAGATATAAACATCAATCAAGGTGTTTACTCCCTGACGAATGTAAATGGTCAAGTTGTTCAATCTGGAAATTTCAACAATCCGGTTTTTGATGTTGAATTAAATGATGTTCCTACAGGTATTTATTTTATTCGATTAATGGATAACCTTGGAAATAGTGGCATTAAAAAAGTGATGATTAAGTAAGCAAGAAATGCTTTTTGATTGTTAATCAATAATTTCAAATAAAAATATCATCAGGTCATTGATCTGGTGATATTTTTTTGCCTATTAAATCAAAATTTCAATTGAAATCAAAATCAAAATGAGGTTCGGTTTTTTACTTTATCTTTTGAACTAAAATTAATGCTAAAACTATATTTTAAAGTATTGGTGTTTCGAATCAAATAAAATCATTTAGAAACTTTTCTATGTTTTTAAGGTATGGAATAAGTACCTTCGCAAAAAATAATAATACGTGGCTGGAAATATCTTTGGACAAATATTTAGAATTACGACTTTTGGAGAATCTCATGGTCTTGGTCTGGGAGTTATTATTGATGGCTGCCCAGCCGGGATTGAAATTGATCTTGATTTTATTCAATCTGAAATGATGCGCCGACGTCCTGGACAATCTAAGATTGTAACTCAACGGAAAGAAGATGATGAAGTACAAATTCTTTCAGGAGTTTTTGAGGGTAAAAGTACAGGAACTCCTATTTCTATGGTGGTCTATAATAAGGATGCTCGTTCAAAAGATTATTCTCATATTGCTACGAAATTTCGCCCTTCTCATGCCGATTTTACTTTTCAAGAGAAATATGGATTTCGAGATTATCGAGGAGGCGGAAGATCTTCAGCTAGAGAAACTGCTGCTCGAGTTGCAGCGGGAGCCGTCGCTAAGTTATTTCTAAAATCCATGGGCATTAAAGTCCAGGCTTTTGTAAGTCAAGTTGGAGCTCTTAAGCTCACGAAAAATTATAAAGAACTTGATCTTTCAAAAACGGAAAGCAATATCATTCGGTGTCCGGATGAAGCACTAGCAGAAGAGATGATTGATTTGATCAAGAAGATTAGAAAAGAAGGTGATACGATTGGAGGTGTGGTTCAGTGTGTCGTTCAGAATTGCCCTGCTGGATTGGGCGAACCTGTCTTTGACAAATTACATGCTGATTTAGCGAAAGCTATTATGAGTATTAATGCTTGCAAAGGTTTTGAATATGGAAGTGGTTTCGATGGTGTGGAAATGAAAGGCTCTGAACATAATGATGTTTTCTATAATGAAAATGACAAAATAAAAACGAAGACGAATTTCTCTGGAGGTATTCAAGGAGGAATTTCTAACGGCATGGATATCTATTTTCGTGCAGCTTTTAAACCAGTTGCGACAATTGTTCAATCTCAGGAATCAGTGAATGAAGCGGGTGAAGATGTAGAGGTGACAGGAAAAGGTCGACATGACCCTTGCGTAGTGCCAAGAGCAGTACCGATTGTCGAAGCCATGACGGCTTTGGTTTTAGCAGATCAGGTCTTGAGGCAAAGAGGTTCTAAAGTTTAAACACTTCTACCTAATCAAACAAGATCAGATTGATATTTTAAATCTAAAAAATAAAATTCAAAATAAATGAACAGACTACATGCCTTATTTTTTCTTTTAATTTCTATTACCGTTTTTCAAAGTTGTGGAGGACCAGATAAAAGTACAAAAATAGACCTGACGAAGAATTATAAAATTGGTTTTTATAATGTCGAAAACCTTTTTGATACTTTAAATAACCCAGATAAATTCGATGATGATTTTACACCAACTGGAAAGTTGGAATGGAATACAGATCGTTATAATAAAAAACTAGCATCACTGGACAAGGTAATTGCAGGAATGGCTTACCCTACCCTTCTTGGGATTTGTGAAATCGAAAACGAAGCGGTTTTAAAAGACCTTGCAGCGAATACAGGAATGTCGAAACATGACTATGGTATTGTACATTACGAGTCTCCAGATAAGCGAGGAATTGATTGTGCATTGATGTATCAAAAAAAGTATTTCAAAGTAGAATCATCAAATAATATTCGAGTTGATTTTCCAGCTGATATTGCTGAGGGTTATACTTCAAGAGATATTATCTATGTAAAAGGAAAACTATTGAATACGCATACACTGCATGTGTTTGTCAATCACTGGCCTTCTCGTCGTGGAGGTTTAGAGAAGAGTGAACCGAAGCGTATCCTTGTTGCTCAACATGTACGAGATGCAGTAGATAAGATTTTTGCTAAAGATCCAAATGCGAACATTGTAATCTTGGGAGACATGAATGATGAACCAGATAACAACAGTGTGAAAAAGACTTTGAATGCAGGGATGGTGATGGATGATATTCAACCTTCAATGCTTTATAATTGCATGGCAAAAATGGATCAGCAGAATCTGGGAACTTATAATTACAGAGGGAATTGGAATATGCTGGACCACATTATTACCTCCTCGAACTTATTGAAATCAAGTTCAAAAATCCAAGTTCAAAAGCCAACGATTTTTAGTGAAGAATGGATGATGTATAAGAATCCCAAATATGGAGCTACTCCGAATCGTACTTATGGCGGGCCGAATTATTATGGTGGATATAGTGATCATTTACCGGTTTATGTAGAATTGAAATTTAAGTAAAAGGAATATTTTTTATACTTGAAATGATAATAGAAAAGGCAGTTGGATTCCTCCAACTGCCTTTTCTAATTAAATCCAAAAATTGATTATTTATATTTTTAATACATGTAATTTCAATGGAGAATTACTCCACATACTATTCTCAACTAAAAGAAATAAAACATTAAAATTTGAATAGGAAGAAAATATATGGAATTGTTTATTACTTTTAAATAGCTTGGAGAAACACCACTAAAATATGAAATACTAAATTCAATTTTATCTTGAAGAACTACTTTCGATGACAAAAGGAATAAGCTATGAGTAAAATATATAAGCTAGAAAAAATAGAATATAAAAAGGTTAAGATTTCAAAATTAGATTTACTGCTAGAGGGATTGAAGATTAAACTAGGAGTAGTTATAGAAATGATTGGAATTGCAAAAGATTTAGCGATTGCCATAAATAAAACAGCTCAAGGTATCAAGAGGAGTAACAATAAGAAATTCGTCATTTTCGATATGGATAGTAATGTAATGAGACTTGATGAAGATGTAAGTAATGACTTAGAGCTCGATAAGATAAAAAAACTAGAAATTCATTACTATGTAGACATGTATGGTTATGGAAAGTATCATGAACCACCTAGACTTAAATACGAATGTCATGATAAATTAAATGTAATTCACTTTGAGGCTAGTCATTATACCGTAATCAATCTATGTAAATCTCTTTATGATAAAAAGATTAAATTTAAAGAATTCATAAGCAATAAGAGGTGCTACATTGGGAAAAAGCAAACAAGTATAGAAGTTCAAGAATTAGATAAAAGCTGTCATATAGATTGGTAAGATAGTCACAAAAATAATCTCGACCAAAATTAGTAAACACATGAAAATTGGAATCTTTCAAGATGCGCATGCAAATTTGCCAGCTTTCAAAAAAGCAATAGAAATATTTAAGCAACACAATTGTTCTAAAATTTATCATGTCGGAGATTTAATAGGAATCGGTCCTCATCCTAAAGAAGTATTCGAATTGGCAAATTCTATCAAAGAATTAGAATTAATTATGGGGAACCATGATTATTGGTTCGCATTTGGCATTCCAATTCCTCAACCCAAATATATGAGTGATGAAGAAGTTGAGCATCAGAAATGGAATCATAAACAGATTGGAGAGGAAAAAAGAATTATCGTTCAATCATGGAAATTTGTAGTTGAATTAGAACTTGAGCATAAAAGAAAGATAACCTTTATGCATTATGGATATGATGAAAAAACAAATTGGTTTAGAGATTATGTAAAAGTTCCTAATCGGGAAAAATTAGATGTACTCTTTAAAGGTGTTGATTCTGAAATAATATTTTACGGCCACAACCATGAAGCTAGTGACATTCGTGGCAAGTCTAGATATGTAAATCTTGGCTCTTCTGGCTGCTATAATAAATCTGAAGTTAGGCTAGGAGTTCTTGAGGTAAAAGAGAATAGTTTAATCTTAAAGAAGCTATCAGTAGAATATAATGATAATGGTTTAATGGAAGATTTTGAAATCAGAAAAGTTCCTGCAAGAGATTTTATTACGAATACATTCATAACAAGAAGCTAGATTCTGGTTGTAAATAAAATCGAATCTTGGTATTGGTAGAAAGAGGATTCGATCAACATTTGCATTGTTTAAATTTCCTTACTCCTGTTTTATTCTAATTCTCTATTTATTATCTCGATTACTTGTTTAATAATAGATTTAGCATTTGAATACCGACTTCGTTTGTAATCTCTGTGACGTTTAGTTTGTTCCAAAAGCATAAGGAATTTGGTGTCTTTTTTTAATGCATCAAAATTCAATGGTACATAGCCAATGGTATATTGATCTTTAGTTCTGTTATCTACACGAGGATAATTAATCTGTTGATCCGAAAAATTTCTATTACCTATTGTATCATTTTCCATATGGGCACTGAATTTTATAGAAAAATCAGTATTAGGTTTGAAAGCATCAAGGTAATAGTCATTAAATACTTCTGAAATATCTGGTGTGAAAGAATTATTCTTTGTTAAACGAGGAAAGTGACTTTCATATAGACCTTGAAGATATAAGCGAATCGTATCATTTTTAATGATATCTAATCCTTCCTCTTTGAGTCTGCTATATGCAGCGTCTTTAGGGTATATATATTCGTCATAATTTATCCAATAAAAATCAAAACAGAAACTATCTACATATTGAGCATCTTGAGTAATGTAGTTATTAATATTAGAATGACTTTTATCGCCTAATCTCAGAATCTCTAAATCATTCCATAAGTCATTATAAATATCTATCATTTCAGATTTCACTTGTTGTAGTAAAACATTTTCAAGTTTTGCACGCTGACGATTTTGGTTGACTGCGTTAATTTGAAGAGCAATCAGAATTCCTATAACTACAAGTACAATTTCTCCAATTGCATATTTAAGATACTTTCCAATTTTATTTTTCTCCATGAGGCCATAGCGTATTTTTTGAAAGAATTTTATCATTAGATCGTATTTGTACATCGTGAAGACTAACCCAATATAGTTGTATTATCCCAAATTGTGAAATTTTCAAATGAATGGGAATTTCCTTTTTATAGTGTGTTACTATTAGCAAATTCAATTTTTTTAGCCATTTAAAATCACAAAGTATAAGCCGTATTATCCTTCACTGAATTCAATACAAACGAACTATGTATCGTTGAAATACCATCCACAATTGATAATTTTTCATTAATAAACTGATGAAAACCTGGGATGTCATCTACCACTACTTTTAGCAAGAAGTCATAATTCCCAGAGACCTGATGACATTCCATAATCTCGGGTAATGAAAGCATCTCCTCTTTAAAACTATCAGCCAGTTGCTTTTGATGTTTTAATAAAGTGATTTGGCAATAAGAGACTACCTGTTTCCCTATTTTAGTTCTATCAAGCAAAGCGACATAAGACTTTATGATTTGCCCTTGTTCCAATTTTTTAATTCTTTCATAGGTTGGTGTTACGCTCAAGCCTACTCTACTTGCTATTTCTTTGGTGTTTCGCTTTGCATCTTCTTGAAGTTGCATCAATATTCTTCTATCAATTTTATCCATTGCAGATTATTTTTCTATTATTTAAACTTCTCAATCCCCAAACAGTAATTTATAACTACTAAATTAATAATAATAGATCTATTTTCTTAAAAATGAATAATAAAGGTAATTAATTATTATTACTCGTAATTTTACAGAATTAATTAGCTGTACATTATAAAAAAAATGACAATGAAATTGACTACGATTGAAGAGCAAAAGATAGATGACGTTTTAAATAATATTAAAGCGGGAAATGAAAGAATTTTAGGCTACCCAGTGTCTAAAGATTTTGATTATTCAAGATTGAATGAATTTTTAAAATACCCTATCAATAATGTTGGTGATCCTTTTGAAGAAAACACTTGCAAGATTTCAACTCATGAAATGGAAAGAGAGGTGATTGGTTTCTTCGCTAAATTATTCAGAGCTGATCCTAAAAACTATTGGGGATATATCACTAATGGAGGTTCTGAAAGTAATCTTTACGGATTATATCTGGCAAGGGAATTATACCCAAAAGCAATGGTTTATTTTTCGGAATCCACGCATTACAGTGTAAAGAAAAATATTCATTTATTGAACATTCCAAGCATAACTATTAGAGCTCAAGAAAATGGAGAACTAGACTATGATGATCTGGAGAATACCTTGCAGTTTAATCGACACAAACCAGCTATCATTCTTACTACATTTGGGACGACTATGACCGAGGCAAAAGATGATGTTTCAAAAGTCAAAAAGATTTTAAAAAGACTAGCAATTCAAGATCATTATATACATTGCGATGCGGCATTAGCTGGTTCTTATGGTGCTTTTGTTGAGCCTCGGATTCCTTTTGATTTCCAGGATGGAGCAGATAGTATTTCTATAAGTGGTCACAAATTTATCGGCTCACCAATTCCTTCAGGAGTCGTCATAACCAAGCGTTCTTTGAGAGATAGAATAGCAAGAAGTATCTCTTACATTGGTTCCTTAGACACAACCATTACAGGTTCTCGAAACGGCCACAGCCCTCTTTTTCTATGGTATGCAATAAAGAAAATGGGAATTGAAGGTCTTGCAAAACGCTATCATCATAGTTTAGCTGTTGCTAATTATTGCAAAGCAGAATTAAATAAATTAGGTATAGAAGCTTGGACCAACGAAGGCGCAATTACTGTTGTATTTCCAAAAGTATCAGATTCGGTTAAAGATAAATGGCAACTAGCAACGGATGATATTACTCATGTTATTTGTATGCCCAATGTTACTAAAAAACAAATTGATGAATTCATTAAAGATATGATGAAAGAAAAAAAATCAATGACTAGCAAAGTGCAAAGCAATTATGTTTTCTAAAAGGTCTTAATAAAAAAAGGCAACTAGAGAAATCCAGTTGCCTTTTTTATTGAAATTCAAAATCGACTAATCTCCATCTCTGAATTTCTTAGCACTACGTCTCATTCCTTTTACAAATTCACTGAAGCTATCGAACTCTTTTCGTAAAGAAATACCAACTCCTAATTTATCTCTTCGACCAATAATTGTTTGATCAGAAATCCGGTAGATTCGAAACTTGAACTTCCTGTTTTTCATATAATACTCAAGGATTAAATCTCCAGAGAAATATTGTCCTCCTTGATCGATGTAACTCCCTCCGACATTCAAACTTAATCGATCATTGAACAAATCGAATTTTGTACCTAATTCTATTTCTGTTCCATAGACATTGATGCCTGGTTGAGAAAGATCTTGATCTGTTTGATAGAAATTATAATTGACATTAAAATCTACTCCGGAAATAAAATCTACATCATTGAAGACTTCAGAAAGTATTTCAGTAAGATAAATTGAAAGCTGATTGGTAAGTAATTCACTAACCGTATTGTTGATCCCTATACTTGCCTGAGTTTGAAAACCTCCATCTGTTTGGTTAGGTAAAAAACCTCCAATAACCAAGAGCCCAAAAACCTGTCGATTTAGTTCATTTTGATCCTGACGAATTAGCCTTAATTTACTATCCGTATAATTTTTCAACTCTCCACCCAAATTAGGAAAATTAATATCAAAATTAATTTCAGGCTGCAACATCGGACCATCCAGTAGCATCGTCAATCCAACATTCGTAGATGACCTGGCTTCTGATTTAGGACCTTCTGTGTTTAAGTATTCTTCTATGAAATTATAAGGTGCAGTCTTCAATCCTCCGTATTCTGCTTCTAGATTAATCGTCGCACCAAATGGATCTCCATCCCATCGGATCGTACCTCCTTGTTTTACAGTAAAAGGTTTGTTGACTAAATTCTTGAGCGTAAACAGATATTGGCCAGATTCAATTTCATAATCTCCATACATTCGAATATCACCATTTCTAAAAACCTGAAGTTGAACATTTCCATCACCTTTTCCTTTGATAATATCTCCCGCTCGCTCATCAAAAATCAACAAAACTTCTGCATCATTGGTGATCTCCAAATTCATATCAATCTCTACACCTTTAGGATCTTTTTGCTGTTTCTTTTTCTCTTCTGCGGCCAAAGAATCTTTTTCTATAAAAGTAATGAAGCTCACTTCAGATGCATCCTGATCATAAGAAACAGGAATATTCAATACAGATCCAGGGCCCGTAGTCGCATTAATATTGATATCCGTTTTTTGGAATGATCCAGAAAATGCGACATCTCCTTTACCTACAGCATAGCCATAGTAAATGTCATTATCTTCTTTATCTGTATCAAGGAATAAGAACTCCTCTGAGGTCATACTTACATCAAGGCGAAGCTTTTTCAATGCAGTATGCCTAATACCTCCAGTGATGGTGGCAGTGTTTCCTAAAGAATCATAAATCACATTATTACTCGCATCAAAAAGGAATTCATTATTGATTTGAAGATTTCCTTTTGGAGCAGTGTATCGAGTTTGTAAATAATCGATCGTAACTCCCATGTCTTTTATAAAAGCTTCCCCTTGAATCTTAAGTCCTTTTAATTTACCATATAATCTCAATTCACTATTCAAAGAACCTACTGTATTTGAAATTCCATTTGGTATAAAATATTCAACTAATGCTAAGGGGTATTTATGCAATACAAAATTGAAATCAAGATCATTTATGTAAGAGGTTTTACTTGACTTATTAAATGGAGCAACAAACCCTTCACCTATAATATATTGATCTTTGTCTTTGATACTTACATAAGCATCCACCTGATCTTTAAGAGATTTCATAGCCAAGTCTAATCTTAATTCTCCAAGATAGTCACCATTCACTTTCATAGAATCAGCAATTGCTGTAGCATAAATGTCTTCCATTTTATAGATATTGCCAGCCTCTAGCAGGACGAAAAATTTCCCATCAAAATCCAATTTATCAAAATCCCACCAGTCGTCAATTACTGACAAATCAAAATTTTCTAAAGACATGGTTAACCCTGTTCCTTCAATACTTTCTATGACGATTCTCTTTTCAAAATTTTGTAAATCGAAATTCTTTGTTTCTACATAGTTTTTTCCAAATCGAATATAATTATCCTCTACAATATCCCATTGGTCTTTTAAAATAACCAAATTTGATGGCAAGAATTGTACTTGATAATATTCATCAAACAAGAAGAATTTTCCTCTTAAATTTAAATCATCAAAAACAGACGTAAAATTCGTAGAGTTTATATCAAAGTGAAAAGTATCTCTTTCTAAAAGACCTTCTAATTTCAATGGCTCGAAATGCTGATTATTATTTATACTCGTATGGTAAACATCCAACAAAATATTACTCTCGTCTTGTACCCCTTCATAAGTCAAAAGGATATCATCAAATTGTATATTTCCATATTTTAAGAATGGAATTTCTGCATGAAGTTTTACTGAATCAACAATGTTATTCATTCGACCTTCTGCAAAAGCATATCTGATGGTATCCAGTTTAGGGTCGATAAGTTTTGTGAGATTTTTAGAATTGGGAATCACTATTTTAAAATCAAATTCACTTTCTTTAAGTGGTTTGTCTTTTGCTCGAATATTGAAACGTTCAGAAAACTCAGGAAAATTCCGAACTAGATATTGTGTAAATAATAACGGAGCTTCTTGAATATCGAATACACCAATCATAGCTAGTTCCAAAACATCTGAGTCTACAGTAAAACTATCCTGACTTAGGCGAGTAATTAAAGTATCAATTGTAAAAGTATCGGTGTCGTTTATTATTTGAAAATCATAAAATGCACCATCACCAATAATTTCAGATATTTTAAAGTTTTCGAAATCAAGATCTAAATCACCCGCTAAAACAATTGGTTTTTTAGAAAGATTCAAAGCTTGAAGATCAAAACGTTCAATACTCGCATCAAAATTAAATTTTGGAATACTATCCAAGAAATCAATTTTCCCATTAAAGACAAAATCTATATTTTTATCTTTTGACAATAAAATGCCATCGAACAGATTCTTCTTTAACTCACCATCGAGCGTAACATTATTGTAAGTATAATCTTTAAACGTGAAATTTTGAATCTTTCCGGAAAGTATAGCACTAGCAGTTTCTAAGCTTAGTCCCTTCCCCTTTTTTACTTCAGTAATAAATGAAATATTTCCGAGGTCATTGTTTCCTGACCATCGTTTCAAATCAAAATTATCCAAAGAAAGTTTTCCTTCATACTCCGCTAATGCACGACCTTGTTTGAGGTTCATGTGCATGTCCATTTCTGCTTTCCCAAGATCTGTTGAAAGTACTCCGAAGGCTACAAAGTCATTAAAGAATCCATCAAATCTTCCATTAAAATCGAGCACTCCTAGTTTATCAAAATTTCTAGGAGCATTAAAACCAGGAACCAATAATCGTAGTGTTTGAATATTACTTTTGAATCGTTCTAGTTTAAGCGCTAAGAACTCCTCTCCTCTTATGGATAAATCACGTGTATTGAAATTTCCTTTAATAATTGTATTTCCGGCAATTTGTAAAGATATATTCTTCCCTCTTAATTTATTTATTGATCCTTTAATCTGACCATCAATGTTTACTACTTCGTTTTCATTCTGCTTAAAAAATTTATTCTTTTTCAACACTGGAGCAAAAACCATAATGTCTTTGATGGCAACTTTAGCTTCATTAAAGTCAGCAGTCATTTTGACTTTGTTATTGAAATCTCTAAAGTCTTTATAAGCTTCATATTTGAAAACTAAATTATCACCAATATTACTTTCTGGTGTAATCAATTTCATGTCATTCAGCTCAACCAATTTCTCAGAAATAATGGCATGCTTAGCAGATAACTCATTGAGTACAAATCCACTTTTCTCCTCTAGGCTAATTTTATTTACCTTTCCAGAAAACACATCCGCTTCATAATGAAAACTATCAATATCAATATTTATATCAAAAACATCGAGGTGGTTGTAATCTAAAAGGTCAGGAGCTTTAGTTCGCACTGGAGATCTTCTTAATTCATCAAAATCAAAAACACCTTCTAACATTTCAAAATGATAAACATTCGCGATGAAAGGCTTTTTAATTTTACTCGAATCAATAATTATCGTATCGGGAATATTGACGAGTTCTTTTTGAGGTTCTTTAGGTGCTCGGAATTTTTCTTTCTCTGTAACCTTTACAATTGGCTTTCTTAAGATTGCACTTTTAATGTCTATCTGATTATTTACCAAATCTAATTGGTCTAAAAGAATTTCTCCTTCATCAACATAAACCGATAAAAATTGACCTCTTACATTATCATCCTGACTAAATAAAACATCATTCAAATAGACACCATTGATCTCTAACAAAAATGGTTTTGATTTTTTCGATGACTTCTTTTTCTTTTCTTTAGGAGCGCTTTTGAAATAATCAATAAGGAATTGTAATCGATTTTCTTTTGTGGCTGGATCTCTAGTCAAATTGAATTTCGCTGAATTGAGATAAATATTATCTACGACAAGTTCTTTACTAAATAGTCCAATAATATTGGTATTGAAATCAGCTTTTAATTCTTTACTATAAAGAATGGTATCTCCTTTCAAGTCTTCAATGTAAAAATCTTCTAAAACTAATTTGTCGAAGAATTCAACATCGATTCCTTTTATAGAAACGGTGGTATTTAAATCTTCTGAAATTTTGGCCGTGACTTGCTCAACCAGATATTTTTGGACAGGGGGTAATTGCAGTAAGACGTAGGTGAGTAATAGCAAAAAAATAGCCGTCAAAAGAAGCCATTTGAAAAACCCAAAAAATCTTTTGAGTATTCGACGTCTTTTCAATCTGCTAAAAAAATCTTCGAAGGTTTCAGGACGCTTACTCATTTTCTCCTTGTTCCTTAGAACCTGTTATTATTTAATAATATTAGAACCAATATCAAATTGTTTTCGATCGTAAAAACCTATGATCAATGGTTCTAATTATAAAACTATAAAATTATCGATTTTGATCCACTAAAAGTGCCTTTTAACTAATTATTAATGGTCTTTTAATACAAAAGCTAAAGCTCTTCGTTCTGACCAGTAAAATCCCTTTTCATCTGCTTGAACAAAACCCACATGTCCTCCTCCTTTTGGTGATTCAAAAAAGAAATTTTTCAATCGATTCGCTTCAGATATCGGATAGCAAGCAACACTCAAAAAGGTATCGTCTTTTGCATTAACTAACAAAGTTGGAATCTTTATGTTTTCCAAAAATTGCTTGCTACTTGATTGTGTCCAATAATCTATCGCTCCTTTAAATCCATGGATTGGTGCTGTAAAGTTTTCATCGAAATCCAGGAAGCTTCTTGATCCATAAACTTTCGGCAAATCTACCAAATCTTTTACTATGTTTTCCCGCTCTTTTATCTTCTCTTTCAGATTGTTCATAAATCGTTTCATATAGATCGAGTTATACCATTTCGCTAGCTCATAACTCGCTGTTTCTAAATGGATTGGAGCAGAAAATGCAACCGCTTTTTTGATTATTGAATTTAGATTAAAGCCTTGCTCTCCAACATATTTCATGATAACATTTCCACCGAGGCTAAAACCTACTAAAATCACACTTTTATAAACGCCTTCCTTTGCTAGATTTTGAATTACTTCATCTAAGTCATCCGTCTTTCCACTATGGTAAGTCTCTGGTAACAAATTGGATTCACCACTACATCCTCGGAAGTTCAATCCCATCGCATCAAAACCATGTTCATTAAATATTTTGACCATACCTTTGACATAAGGACGATCAGATGCTCCTTCTAATCCATGAAGGACGATCACTAATTGGTCTGTATTAATTTTGGAGTAATCTAAATCAATGAAATCACCATCGCTCAAGGTAAAACGCTCCCTTGTATATTCAACACCATCAACTTTTCTAAAAAGAGAAGGATAAATGGTCTGGAAATGTCGATTCGAAAAATAAAATGGTGCTTTAAAAGACGAGTTCTTGAATAATGGCATTTGCTCTAATCCTATATTTTACAAAGTAATCGATCTAATTTTTAAGCGTCCTTTTTCCAGTTGAAACCGACGTTTAAAATTAGTAGCAATTACTCCTGCTTCTTTCTTTTGATCAAAAAGGAAATCTACAAAAATTATAAATTCCATATCGTCTTCATTGAGACAACCTGTCCAAAGACAATTCGCATTAATCCCCTTTTTTCTTAAACGAATCAATTGCTTTCTTGCTGAAGTAACATTGTCATAGGTTCCTTCCTGGATCATATATTTTGTACCCGAATAATTGAAAAACCGCTCACAATCATAAGACACATACTTCCCTTCTTCAGAAGCAATATATATTTCGGCATATTCTTCCCCATAATCATCAAAGTATCGAGCAAATTCAGTGTCCCAATTACCTTGATTCTCCTCTACTCCTTCCTCCGCAACTTCCAAATATGGTTTAACTTTCTCTCGATTTCGATCAACGTATGAAGAATCTATCAAATAGTCCGAGGTTTCTGGTTTGGACTTTTTAGCTATTTCCGATAATTCTTTTTCGTATTTTTTCTCATTGACATACGCAATTGGAGCTTCCATAGATTCTTTGTAAAAAATACCCGAAATGATCAGTAGGGCTACCAGACCTAAAAGAATTTGAGAGGTGAAGGACCGCTGATACCTGGAAACGGATTTATCGCTTCGTTTACCTGTTATTTTTGAAATGGCTTTATTCCAGAAACCTTTTACTTTCTCTGTCTTAGAAGCATGAACTGCCTCATCTCTTGTTGAAAACATTTTATTGGCTCTTTCTTTTCCAAAAACCTCTTGCCTCGAAGGAGTAATTAAAATTCTTGCCCGTTCATCTTCATCTACGGAAATTAAACCAAATCCATTTCTTACACATTGCGTTTTTAATTCTTCCAAATAACCATTGGTCGATTCATCAAAAACATCATCTGCAATCGCTATCCATTGTTCATCTGCATGATACTTTTTAAATTGCTCAATGGCATAAATGTATCGATATCTCTGTAAGTTTTTTATCAGTGATTTAGCAATGTAAAAACCAACGCCTAAAAGAAGTATGAGCGTTAGAATCGTTAAGGGCCAGCCCGATTTATTAATGGTGATCCAATCGTAGTGATGACTTAAGGTGAAAAAGATGACGGAAAGAAAAGTGGATAAAATCATGCTATCCCAAAGCAAAAGATCTTTCTGTCTTTTATAATAAACTTCTTCTTTCGATTCAAAAGAAGTTGCTTCGAGAGTTGCTAGGAATGGTGATCCATCTTCTAAGATAAACGTAAAAAGACCATCAGTGATGATGCCATCACTTGTTTCCTGATCCAAAGAAGTGACGGTATTACCCGTTCTTGGGCGAAACTTATAATGTTCCTTCAAAAACCGGACGCCCAGTCTTTTTATGATGTCTTCATTGAGGTGTTTCAAAGTGATATTAGTTTGTTTTTATAAAGATAAGCAATTGTGATATAACTTACACATTTTGCAATGATTCCCATATTTTAATGGTTTCTACAGCTGCTTTTACATCGTGAACCCTAAGTATTTTAGCACCTTCATCTAAAGCAACCATATGTAATGCTATGGTTCCAGTCAGCGCACCTTTTGCACTGGAATTCAAGGTTTTGTAAATGAATGACTTACGTGATATTCCAGCCAAAATTGGAAGTTCCATCATTTTAAAAACATGTAGATGTCTTATTAAACGAAAATTATGCTCAATTTCTTTTCCAAAACCAAAACCAGGATCAATTACTATATCTTTTACACCTAATAATCTCAACTTACCTACCCTTTCAATCAAAAAATCTAAAACCTCTGTTAATACATCATCATATACCGGTGCTTTTTGCATGTTATTAGGTTTCCCCTTCATATGCATCAGGACATAAGGAACTTTTAATGCTGCAACAGTATCAAACATTTGTTCATCCAATATTCCTGCAGAAATATCATTAATGATCGACGCACCTGCAGAAACAGCTTCTTTGGCCACTTTTGAATTAATAGTATCTATGGAAATAATGCTTTCCGGAAAGGCTTTGATAATAGATTGAATAGCAGGAATCACTCTTTGAAGCTCTTTCTCTGTTCCGATGATCTCAGCTCCTGGGCGAGAAGACATCCCTCCGATATCAATGATATCGACTCCTTCCAAGATCATCTTTTCAGCTTGGTCCAAAATGCTTTTTTCATTTTGAAATTGACCACCATCATAAAATGAATCTGGAGTAGTATTTAAAATTCCCATTACTTTGGGAGACGAGAGATCTAGCAGCTTTCCTTTGCAATTGAGAGTAGTAGGTTGGTATAGCATGTTCCCCGGATATTTAAAATTTTGGCTAAAATAGGATAAATTTTTACTGAATCAACTTAACTGTTCAGATTAATCATTCCTACTTTATTTTTAAACATTTTTCATCTTTATAATGGGTCTGATAAGATGAATTGGAAAACTACTAAGTTTAGGGCCTTATTAAACAAAGAAAGTCGTATCACAATCACGCGATACGACTTTTTATCACAGAAAACTAACTATCACCTATGAGAAATTCAAAACGTTACAATATAAAATTGTAAGTCGCATAAAAAACGAAATGTAGATTGATTATGCTGCCTAGATTATTTACTTTTTAAATAAGAATTTCTAAAAAGTAAGCTACAAGACGATTTAGATTAAAAAGCAATATGTATTTTTGTGATATTCTGAACATTAGTAAAAGTAAGCTAGGCAAGAAATTTGATCTTTAGAGGTGACATAAAGGCAATTTTACGTCTTAATACATAGTTTTACATTGAGTTTATTAAAAATCTGATTATGTCTGAACGTCCGAGGAAAAATAAAGGAATGGGTTTTGGTAAAATGCTGATTTATATCACTGCATTTTGCCTTGGTGCAATTGTTCTTTTTAAATATTATCAAAACAATATTGCAGATTATACTTTCATGCCCGAAGAGATGCAGGTGACCTACGTTCCTTCTGATTATTCTTTTGATGTAGAAGATGAGAACATCCTCGCAATTTTAAATAATCCTCACCGCTACCATAGAGAATTTGATGAACTCATATATAAGTTCAATTTATCTCTAGTACATCATGTAGCCAATCGAATGGACTTCCCAGATAGTTTAAAAAGCCAATTAGAAACGGAATATCAAAAGCATCATCCTTACTTAAAGCAGTTGTATTTTACAGATTTTACAAATATCCGAGATACGACTAGCAATATGTATGAGGATTGGTATGAAAACGGGAATAAAAGTGCTGTAGAAGCATTAAATGAAGTTAGTTCTAAATACACATGCTTTCTTGTAAATCATGTCATTACTACTCTTTTGAATGTCGATAATGGAAAAATTGCCGCCAAAGGACGAAAAATTGACACGCCTTGTGGAATAGCCATGACCGAAGGATTAAGACCATTGATTAAACGACTTCAAGATCGTGCCGCTATAAATGATTTTGCAACTTCTAAAGGATTGCTAGAAGAAAGAGTTGAAAAGACGATTTCAGAGCTTGGAACATATGAAGTCAGAGATAAGAAGGGATTAACCAAACAATTACAAACCAAGGTCTGGGGTTTTGAAGTTTCCTCAACAGATATAGAGGTTTCGGCAATCAGTATCCTAAAAATTGGATTTAAATTAGATCAATATTTTGATATAAATCTCAATTCTAAAGCAAAAACGCTTACGGTGACCATGCCTGAACCTACAGTCCTTTCTCATGAAGTTTATCCTAAAATAGATAAATTAGACATCGGTTGGCTTCGAGAATTAGGCAATGCTGATCTAAATTCCAATTTCAATGTGCTACGAAGAGAATTTAGAAGAGAAGCTTTTGACAATGATGTAGTTTCCAAATCTAAACAACAAGCCAGAGACATCATGAATATGCTATTTACACCTGTTTTAGCAAGTATGAATACGAATTACAAACTCATTGTAAAATTTAAAAACATCAATCCTAAACCTGACCCAGTAGCTGAGGTCGAACAACCTTCTAACAACAAAAAAGCGGAGATCCCTTTTTAGCATATTATTGGTGATAAGTGTCAACGTATCTTCAGGTTTTCTCACAGAACAAGTTTTAAGTAAAATTTAATGAAAAGCGGCAATATAATTGCATAATCCATATATATGGGCTATGTGGCCTATCTGGTCTACCCCTTCCTTATTAAAATTTTACAATTAAATTTTCTCTTATGAGACAATGGCTACCTTTTATAATTTTGATGGTTTTAAGCATG
This sequence comes from uncultured Saprospiraceae bacterium, assembly GCA_937921595.1. GTDB lineage: Bacteria > Bacteroidota > Bacteroidia > Chitinophagales > Saprospiraceae > JAHDHW01. Next base: position 14,311 of record CAKZTD010000180.1, on the reverse strand, counting down.
AATGCCAATGCTCAAAAGCATAAGGAGTATGTGGAAACTGGAAATGCCAATAAATCTATCCAATTAGCACAACGATTGATCGCTATTCATCAATACGATCTTGCTAAAAAACAATTAAAATACACCATTAAGATAAAAGATGATTTCGCAGTTGCTTATCGGGAATTGGGTGTCGTTTTAATGCAATTGCATGATTTTCATGGAGCGATTGAAGCCTATGAAAAGTCTTTTGAATTGGATAGCAAATTGTCACGAGCAGCTTTCTATGAATGTGGCGAATCCTATTTTCGATTAGGAGATCCAGACAAAGCGCAGGAGTATTATGAAAAATTTAAATCTTACAGCGTAAAAAAGTACGCTAACAAAGATAAGGAATCTGGTCTTGAATTTACTTACGAGCAATTATTGGAAGAACGTTTAAAAAACTGTGAATTCATTGCCAATATTGATTCTAGCCTAATCCTTCCCTCTCCAATCAACATGGGCCCAAGTATTAATTCTGAAAAAGACGAATATCTGCCTACTATTACCAGTGATGGTACCAAATTGGTTTATACTCGTCAAATCAAACATCGAAATGAAGATGTAATGATTAGCCTTTACAAAGATAGTAGTTGGCAAGATAGCAAGCCTTTTGGAAGAAAGATAAATAGCAAAAGCAGTGAAGGAATGGCCAAATTTGAAACACATGGCAAGGCATTCTATTTCTCTGGTTGTATGAGAAGAGATACAGAAGGAGGATGTGATATTTATCAGGCTTTACTTGAAAATGGTGATGTTTCTGAAGTCAAAAGAGTGGATGGCTTTTTAAACTCTGAATATTGGGATTCGCAGCCCTCCATTACTTGTGATGGTCGTTTTATGTATTTTACCAGTTCAAGAAAAGGAGGCGTTGGAGGTGCTGATATTTATGTAAGCGAACTAAACCAAAAAGGTTATTGGGGAAAACCTAAAAATCTAGGATTAAGTGTCAATACGGATGGAGATGAAGAAGCTCCTTTTATTTCTACAGATGGAGCAACCTTATATTTTTCGAGTAATGGTCATGAAGGACAAGGTGAAGGTGATCTTTTTGTTTCTAGAAAAGTTGGAGGCAATTGGTCAAAACCTGAGAATCTAGGGTATCCAATCAATACACCTGCTAAAGAATTAGGGTTTTATGTTCAAGGAGATGGAAAAACTGCATATATGTCTTCAGCTAGAGGTGGTGGCGAAGGAGGATTGGATATTTATAAATTTGAATTACCTGAAGAATTGCGTCCACAACCTACTGTTCACTTGGAAGGTTGGGTTAAAAATGCGGAAACAGGAGAACCAATGGAAGCCAATATTGTGATTGCTAAGGATGATGAAATGTGGGTCATGCGATCAGATAAAAGCGGATGGTTCTTTCTTTGTTTACCCGGAAACGCTGGCTATTCTTTCCAAGTCAACGAAGAAGGGTATCAATATTACATTAATACCAGTTATCTGAATGCTCAGGAGAACATTACACCTATCCAACAGGAGATTTTATTGGTTCCTGTAAAAGAGAAAGTGCTTACAGAAAAGGTCGAAATCAAGCAAAGACAAATTCAATTCTTCTTTGATTTTGATTCTTATGCCCTGAATAGCAACGCCGTAACCGAACTAGACAAGTTGACTAACTTTATAAAGAATGATAGTTCCTGGGATATTGAAGTAGTAGGTTTTGCGGATAGTAAGGGAAATGCGGAATACAATAAAAAACTATCTCAAAAAAGAGCTGGAGCTATAGTAGACTTTCTAGATAATGAAGGAATTAAGATTAATGTGATCAGAAACGAAGGAAAAGGTTCTGTTGATGCTAATAATAAAGCGAATGACATGCAATATCGCCGGGTAGATGTTATTTTAACAAAAGGACTTAAAAAGTGATAATCAGTTATAGTCCCTTCAGAATATACTCCTTAATATTAACATTACACAGATTTAAATTGCTAAAATCGTCGCCTTTTACCGAAAACAACCTGATTTTTGAAAAAAGGAAAATCAAGCAATCGAATGCTCTTCTCTCGAAAATCCTACTATTTTTTTTTTAGTTTTATAAACTACTGATTTTTAACATATTAATTCTTGCATTTATCCACCAAAGCTATATATTTGCTCCGCAGAATTCAGAAATTAAGATATCAACAGCTTGATAATAGAATAATAATAAAAGGAGAATATAGTGGATAAACAGGGAAATAAAACAGAGCTAGGCGATTCGTTATTAAATAGAATAAATGCTAAACGCCTACTTTTCGTCATTGCAGCTGGTCTTGGTTGCAGCATATTTTTACACTTTGCAGTTCAGAACTTTCGCCAAAGTAAGGCGGCTTTAAAAGATGCTAAGATTGAGCTAGGATCTTTTAAGGTGGTTGAGCCTATGATTAAGTATGGCTTCGTTATGGATACTTTTATGATCCAGGAACAGGTCATTGAAGAAAATGAATTCATTTCTGATATCCTGACTTCTTATAAAGTTGACTATATGGACATAGAGCATATGGTGACGGAATACAAAGAGGTGTTTGATGTAAGAACTTTAAGAGCTGGAAAGCCATATACTATTTTAAATACCGATACGACCACAGCGGCGGATTATTTTATTTATGAACCAAGTGTTTATAGTTATATCGTTTTTGATTTTAAAAATAAAACGGTTGAGCGGATTGAACATCCAATTGAAAAAAGAATTGAAACAGCTTCAGGTGTCATTGAAACTTCGCTTTGGAATACCATGGTTGATAATGGTTTAAGTTATGAACTGACGGCTAAAATGGAAGACGCTTTAGCTTGGTCGGTAGACTTTCATTATATTCAAAAAGATGATCGTTTTAAATTAATTTACGAGCGACATTATATAGAAGGTGAGCCTGTCGGTGTTGGTGAAATCAAAGGCGCTTATTATAAAAACTTCGACAATGAATATTATGCTTTTTATTATGAAAATGATAAGCATAGTGGATTTTACGATGAGGAAGCTCGACCAATGAAAAAAGCTTTCTTAAAATCTCCAGTTCAATATTCACGGATTTCCAGTGGATTCAATCTTCGTAGATTCCATCCGGTTTTGAAAAGAAGAAAAGCACACTTGGGAACAGATTATGCTGCTCCACGAGGAACACCTATTCGTGCAGTTGCTGACGGAGTTGTTACTAAAAGATCAAGAAGTAGAGGCAATGGAAATTATGTAAAAATCAAACATGATAAAGTTTATCAAACTCAATATTTGCATATGAATGGTTTTGCCAAAGGTGTGAATGTTGGAACACATGTAAAGCAAGGTCAGACGATTGGTTATGTTGGTTCTACTGGCTTAGCTACCGGGCCTCATGTTTGTTTTCGTTTTTGGAAAAACGGTCGTCAGGTCAATCATCTAAGAGAAAATCTTCCTCCGCCAGAGTCTATGCCTGCTGTAGATATTCCTTTGTTCAATGTTGTTCGTGATTCTTTGAAAACAGAATTGGATAAAATTGAATTCAAACACTTTAGAAAAGTAGTTGAGAACGAAGTAGGTGTCACTGCGGATAGTTTGCAAACAACAAATCCTTAGTATTGTAAATATTTTAAGTAGGTATACACTTTTCTGATAAAAGTTTAATTTTACTATTTTACTCAATGTATTATATCGAATGAGTGAATGCAAGAATGAACAAATTAGTGAATAACCAAACTAAATTCAAAGTCTAAAGTTTGTTTCTTATTACATTTTGAAGGGTATTCATTCGCTCATTTGTTGTGGCATTGAAAGGTAAACTTAATCTTTAATCACCACTACCCTTCTTCCCCGTATTCAATTCGCTGCGCAACATCAATCACCAAGTGAATAAGTTCCACAATCGTATTTGTAATTCCAAAGGCATAAGCTGGGACACCTTTAGAAAGATCTAAATCATCGATGTAGAAGATTACTTTCCGATGAAATTTTTGGTTCTTTTTATAAAGCCATTCTGTAAAATCTAAACCCTCCGTCTTGTTTTCATCACGGCTAATATCTGAGAAAATAATATCGATATCAAAATCATTATTTTCCATAAAATTGATCGCTTCCTGACTTGACTCTACCAAGGTCGTTTTAATTCCTATTTTTTTCAGAAGTTTTCTTTCCTTTTTTACGAGACCAGGATTGTCGTCAATCCATAAAGCTTTGAGATTGATTTCTTTTCCAAAGAAAGAAAGTCTCTGCTCTATTACATTGATATCGTTAGGTTTTAAAGGGTGTTCTTTGGCTTTTGCAATCTCGACAATGCGTTCTTCCAAGCCTTCGATCATTTTATTTTTATCAACGGTCTTTTTAATAGACCTTCGAATGTCTTTGTATGCTTCCCAGTCAAATTTTTCTAAAAAGTCTTTCGCCTTTAGTGCTCCTCTTCTGAACAATTCAATTTTCACATCATCTGGAACATTGAAATCTAACCAGTCAATTTTACCGACATCGATATAAGCAACGAGGTTTTTAAAATCTTGATTTTTATCTACAAATTCAAAATCGCGAAGGTTTCTTGCTGCATCAAAACAACTGCTGATCAATCCGGTAATCCCTGTGATTTTATTGAGCTTGGTTCTTTCTATTCCGAGTTTCACCCCGAGTGTAGGACGTGGCGGAACGATGTGTACTTTGTGAAAAAGATCGATCGGAAAATTTGACATAATTCCTCCATCAACAAAAATTGCTTTCTCCGGAATTTCTCCTAGATATTTTGCAATCCTTTTCCAACGGAGTTGAACGTCTCGACCTCTTGGAATATCTTCTAGTTCAAAGGGTTTGAAAAATAAAGGAACAGACATAGATGCTCTGACAAAATCTGCAGGATTAATTTTTTCAAGATTCTTATAAAACAGATCTCGCATAGCTGGAAAAATAACCTTGGTTTCAGTACCAACTTCTGCAGCTACAATTGCTAAATCTATGGTTCCTTCAATATCTGTCATCTCATTTACTGGATCTCCATTTTTGTCTTTTCGAATGGTAATTGTTTCAGGAACATCTTGCATTCGTTCTAATAACTCATCTACATTATAGATTTTAAAACCGACTAATGCATTGGTCAACCAGGTATGAAATTCGTCTCCTGGATTCAATCCTAGATCTGTTGTAAAGTTATCAATGACTTGAAGTCCACTGGTGATCATACCAAACTTTGTACGATTCTTTGAAAGTAATTCTTTGATAAAATCTATGGCATCACTGTCGCCATCCATAAATTCCCCAATGTTTTTATTAGCGAGTAATTCGATTAACTTCAAAGTTCTTTCTTCTTCAGGTTTTCCTGAAGCTGATAATAAAAGTGAATTAATCGCTCCAGCCGAAGTGCCTCCCATACTCAAAAAACGAATGCCCATTTGTTCCAAAACGTAGGTGTAACCAAGCAAGGCGATCCCAAGAATACCTCCACCCTCTTGAACCAGATCAACATATTGATTGCCTTTCGCATCGATGGTATCAGAAATGATAAATGGACGGTCTGAGAAGTAGGTTCTTAAATCATCAATTAGATTTACAATTACATTATCCTCAGTAAAATCGGTGAGTTGCATAGTCTTTGGTTTTTGAATCGCTTTGCGGTATAGGTTTGGAGCTTCAAGTTCTGAATTGATCTACATTTTACTTTTCTAACGTATAAAATTAAGAATGGATACTTAAAGCACCTAATATTTGCCGAAGTGTTTTATACTAAGTCAAGGACTAAGAAGCTGATCAATAAATTTGATCGCAAAAAAAAGTTTAAGGGTGAGATTTAATTGTAGAAGATATTGACAAGTTAATATTTGAAGCTTGAAAAATGGTTTTAATTTGCTCCGTTTCGATAAGAAAAGCATCATGGCCAAACATACTTTTAATTTCTGCATAGGAAGCATTTGGAATATGCTCTACAATAAATAGTTGTTCGTTTACCGGAATGAAAAGATCGGTATCTATTCCGATGACAAGGGTATTGGTTTTTATGGATGCTAATGCTGCTGAAATTGAATCTTTATTACGTCCGATATTATGAGTATCAAGAGCATTTAGTAATTTATAATAGCAATGTGCATCGAAGCGTTTTGCAAATTTTTCACCTTGATAATCGATGTAAGAAGCAGACTTGAAATTCGTCAGTTTATTGAGATTTTCTTCTTGCTGACGCGTATTCATAGATTGCGCAGTTCTATAAAAAGGTAAGGCAAAAGCTCTTGCAGCACAAAGACCATCAATTGCACTATTTGATTTATTATTTTTAAAATCAGGATCACTATCCAAGGCAATTCTTTGCGATTGGTGAATCGCAATGGTCCAAGGCATTTCTCTTGCGGAGCAACAAAGTAGCGCTAAGTTTTTTATAACTTGTCCTTGTGCTATTGCAATTTCTAAAGCGATATTTCCTCCACAGGAACCGCCAATTAATAAATGAACCGAAGCAATATCTAAATGATCCATCAGATCTATCGTTAGGTTTGCAGTATCCCTTAAAGTGAATTCCGGGAATGACATTCCGTAGCGTTCAGCTGTCTCAGGGTTTAAATGATCTGGGCTTGTTGTTCCATAAGGTGAACCTAAATTGTTTGCACAAACAATGAAATATTTATCTGGATCAAAAACATTACCTGAGCCAAATAATCCTGCCCACCAATCGTGAATTTCTGAACTTGCAGTCAAAGCATGACAAACCCAAATGACATTGTCTTTTCGTTCGTTCAAAACGCCATAAGTATTGTATCTGATTTGAGCATTTGATAGTTTCTCACCAGATTCCAATTGGAAAGGTTTGCTAAAAGTATAAGTTTTGCAATTCAAAATTTTCTCTTTTTTCAAGTATAATGTACTAAGATTCTAATGCTTTACTAATGTCATTTATGATATCGTCAATGTGTTCAAGTCCTACCGAAATCCGAATCAGCCCATCTGTGATCCCTACCTTTTTTCGTTCCTCAGGCGGTACTCTCAAATGAGTTGTTGAAGCCGGATGAGAAGCAATTGATCTGGAATCTCCAAGGTTTGCTGTTAAGGATAACATTTCGAGATTATCCAAAAATTGAATGCCTCGATCTAATCCTCCTTCTATTTCAAAAGTCACAATCCCACCACCTTTTCGCATTTGTTTTTTAGCGATTTCATATTGTAGGTGCGATGATAAAAAGGGATAATTGACTTTCAAAACCTTTGGATGTTTTTCTAGGTAGTTTGCAAGATTTTGGGCATTGTCGCAATGACGATCCATCCGTACGGCTAAGGTTTCCAAACTTTTAGAAAGTATCCAGGCATTGAATGGAGATAAGCTTCCTCCGGTTCGACGAATAAATAAAAGCACCTTATCTACGATTTCTTTTTTTCCTGCCACCACTCCACCCAAAACCCTTCCTTGACCATCGATAAACTTGGTTGCTGAATGCGTAATTATATCTGCGCCAAAGGCTGCAGGATTTTGAAGGTAAGGTGTAGCAAAGCAATTATCTACATTGAATAATAGATTATGTTTCTTAGAAAATGCTCCCGCTTTTTCAAGGTCGATGATGACAAGCCCTGGATTTGAAGGAGTTTCTAAAAAAAGCATTTTCGTATTTTTCTGAACAGCAGCATCCCAGGAGTCGAGATCAAGTGGATCAACATAGGTACATTCAATCCCATATTCTGGTAAGGTTTGAGAAAGAATTTGAAAGGAAGAACCAAAGACAGCTCTCGATGCTATTACATGATCCCCTTGTTTTAGAAAAGCTAAAAAACTCGCAAAGACGGCAGCCATTCCAGTAGCCGTTGCCATAGCTCTTTCGACACCTTCGAGTATAGCTATTTTATCTTCAAATTCTCGAACAGTTGGGTTTGAAAATCGACTATAAATATTCCCTTCTTTTTCTCCTGCAAAAACATTTTGCATCTCTTCTACATCTTTAAAGACAAAGGAAGAAGTTGGAAATATTGGACTACTATGTTCTTGGTGTTGACTGCGTTCAGTTTGGGTTCGGATTGCTTTTGTTTCAAATTTCATATTGAAAATATTTAGGGAGATTGCGATACATTTTTCTGATAATTTTGTTAGATAAAACAATCATGATGATTTGCCTAAGTTTGTTCTTTACATCTTGGAGGTTATTTACTCATTTTCCAATTCACTCATTCTTTTCTTAAACTTCAATAATCTCATAACTGGTCGTAACTGTCGCTGCCTTTTCTAGCATTTTAGAGACAGAACAATATTTTTCGATAGAAAGTGCCACAGCTTGCTCCGCTTTTTTATCTTTTATTTTACCAAATAGTTGATAGTGCATATGAATCCCGGTAAAAACTCTAGGGATCTCTTCCTGTCGGGTACCTTCGATTTGAACTTTTACATCTTTGATGTCTTGTCTCATTTTTTCTAAAATCATTACAATGTCAATAGTACTGCATCCTCCGATTGCCATTAAAACGGTGTTCATTGGACCTGCAGCAGTTCCATCTCCGCTTAGCAATACTTCATGACCTGCTTCATTGGTTGCTTTGTAATGCTGCAAACTGTCGGTTGTCTCTAAGGTTACTTTCATTATTTTTAGATTTGAATTTAAAATTTATATAATTCTATGGAATCGTCCTGGTCCCCGATTTAACAGGTTCTCAATACCTGATTGTATCCCGTCACTTACAAAGGTGGCAAAAGGAATTAATAATTAAAAATTGTAGGAATGGAAACACCAGAAGATCTTAGTTTTTTTATAAGAACCAAGTATGTAGATAGTTAGTTATAATATGTATATTTAATAATACTTTATCTACATCAAAAAGACAAAATTAGCAAAGACGAAAAATATCGATATGAAAAATTCATGCTCTCTATTCAGTTTATTATTAGTACTCTTAGTGTTTAGTTGTAAAGAAGAACCAAAATATGAATACTCACAGGTAATAGTAAACGAAAGCGATTATGATGTAAAGGTTCGATTGATTGATTATGATCAATTTGCTATTGAGGACAGTTTTGCTATAACACCAAATCAGGAAACTACTATATATGTAGCGCCATTTGAAGAATTAATTTGCCGCCCTATTGGGGAGATAGAAATCATTATCCCCGGAGATAGTTTAACGCTTCAGAAAGATATCAGTAATAGGGTTAATTGGATCGAAAATAATGATGGAAGTAGTGATGAACTTAAGATTAAAAAGTGTTTATTTATATTCAACAATTCGGATATTCAATAAACTATCTACAAAGAAAGACGAAGAGGTCTTGAGTGTAATAAATGAAGTATTAAAAAATTATTACTTGGTTTTTTCTAAGGTAAAACCGAATGTAGAGCCCCTATCTTTGGTACTTCGAACATTGACCGTTTGTTGATGAGCTTCAATGATGTGTTTGACGATAGAAAGTCCTAGACCTGAACCTCCTTGAATTCTGGAACGACTTTTATCTACTCGATAGAAGCGATCAAAAAGATGCTTAATGTGGTTTTCTTCAATCCCTACTCCATTGTCGGCAACTTCGACTAGAATGACATTAGCCATATCATAAATGGAAATCTTAGTGTTCCCTCCTTCTTTTCCATACTTGATAGAATTCGAAATTAGATTGACTAAAACCTGACGAATACTGTCTCTATCTGCATCGACTTTAAACGTCTGATCTGCACCCTCTTTAAAATTTAGTGAAATCTTCTTTTGTTGAGCCATCAATTCTAACTCTTCGAAAACATCCTCGCATAATTTTTTAAGATCGAAAGTTCGAATGTCAAGCATCAGTTTCCCCGATTCTAATCTTGAAATCTCTTCTAAATCTTCTACGATGGTTTGAAGACGGTCAACATTTTTTGCTGCTTTTCGGATGTAGTCCATATTGATATTCTCATCATATAAAGCACCATCTAGAAGTGTATGTAAATAACCTTGGATACTAAAAATCGGAGTTTTAAGTTCATGAGAAATATCGCCCATAAAGTTGCGCCGATATTGCTCCATAGATTTTAGGCTTTCTATTTCCTTAGCTTGAGAATCTGCCCAGTCAGAAACTTCTTGTTCTACTTCACCAATAATATCACTATTCAAATCGATAGCATGCTTATCTGTTTTTGAACGTTTCATTGAATGAATACTTTTGTAAATCAATTTGATTTTACGATAAATGTATCTCTTCAATGCATTAGTAATGATAAAATAAGCTCCGATTGAGGTAAACAAAGTCATGATGAGAATATGATACCATGCTGCTTCAACGAAATTGAGTAATAAACCCAAGGTAGCCAATACTGCTACGATTGCTCCTATAGAAAGAGAGGAATATAATGCGAGTTCTTTTGGTGTTACATTTTTAATCATTAAAACTCAAATTTATAGCCAATACCTTTAGCGGTTTTGATATAATCGTCACCAATTTTTTCACGAAGTTTTCGAATATGAACATCAATAGTTCGGTTTCCAACAATTACATCTGTTCCCCAAATTTTATTGAATATCTCTTCTCTGGTAAATACTTTTCCAGGTTTCGAAACTAGCAAATTCAAAAGTTCAAATTCCTTTTTAGCCAATTCAATTTTTGTATCTTCTTTGATAACGAGCACCTTTTCTTTATCAATAATGATATCTCCAATCTCAATGATATTGTCACCACTTTCTAAATTTTTAGGAGATCGTCTAAGAAGAGCTTTAATCCGACTAAGTAAAACTCTTGGGCGAATGGGTTTATTTATAAAATCATCTCCACCAACTTCGAGCGCTGAAATTTGAGTAAAATCTTCATTCCGCGCAGTTAAAAAAGCTACTATTGTGGAATCAAATTGGCTTTTAGTTCGTAATTGTCTACAAAATTCTACTCCATCCATCTCCGGCATCATGATGTCAAGCAAAATCAAATCAGGTCCAAAAGTATTAATAACATCAAGTGCTTCTTTGCCATTTTCTGAAGTTTGGACTTGAAAACCTTCTTTTTTGAGGTTATAACTTATAAAATCCAATATATCAGACTCATCATCGACCACTAATATCTTAAAATTTGAGGTTTCCATTTTAGTTATTTTGCTACAAAGCTATGGGGCATTACCATCATTAGCTACTAGACTATATTAATTTAAGGTTAAGTTTTTAATAAAAAAAAACGGGAATTCATCTGATAACAATATACTTATAAATAAGTGATTTCATTTATACTCAATATATTCACTATTCTATTACATATTTTACCAATTTTGTCATTTCCCATCTATATTAGATGTTCAAAGTTCATATATTTGTGAAGCCTTTTAATTATTCTCTCATAAGTCAAAGTAAAGTCCTCATTCCCTTTGAAGACTTTACTTTTTTATTTTGGGTTTTTCTTCTTCTTTTTTCTTGTCTTTATCTTTCTTTTCTTTCCTTTTATCCTCTCTATTGTTTAGTTCTTCCATGACCTTTTCGTATACCTTTTCCATCAATTTTGGGTTCAACTTTAAAAGACCAATATCATGTTCGAAAGACTCAGGAGTGATCCCATGAATCTCATAAATTTGGCTATAATAAAGATCTCTTATACTGTCTTTAACAACTGGCCGGATACTCAATAACGCTCCTTCGGCAATATGGACATCTGCCAAGGCTTTGATCAAATCATCTGAAGGAATAAGCAAAGGTTCTGATTTAGGCTGACAAGCCAAAATAACCAAGGCAAATGATAGGATGATTGGAAATGTTCTTTTATTCATTAAAGGTATTGCTTAGGGTAATAAAAAGCTGTTCTTACTGAATTATCAACTTTAAAAGATGCCCAATTAGTCGCTTCTGATTCAATTTTAACGATTCCACAAGTTGGTACATTGGGTATATAATCTTTGGAGTACATATTCGCTAAACTCGTAAATGTAGGATTGTGTCCAAATATTAATACTGTTTCAAAATGATCGTCTAAACTTTTTAAAACACTAAGAACATCCTCTGTATAAGCTTCATAGATTTCATCCCTTACGATCATATCTTCTTTCGGAATCTCAAATTCTACTGCAAAAAAGTTAGCCGTTGTATTCGCTCTATTGGCAGAACTAGTAACGATAGCGTCCACTTTTGTTCCTAAACCTTTCAACATTTTTGCCATAAAAGGAGCATCACGCTTTCCTCTTTGATTTAATGGTCGCTGTTTATCACCTAAAGACATATCTTCCCAGCTCGATTTAGCATGTCTGATAAAAAAAACGGTTTTCATGAATACTCTTTTTAATAATGAGAGAATGAATGCAGAAATTAATTTTCATCTACTGAATGAGCGAATATAGGAGTAAATTTTCTGATTTTCATAAAATTAAATTATCATTGTCCATATGAAAGTAGAACTCTGGATGATTGGTAAAACGGCCTTTGCATATCTCGATGAAGGGATGGCTATTTATGAAAAGCGATTGAAACGGTATTTACCATTAAATGTAGAGGTGATTGCGGATGTGAAAAATGCTAAAAGCTTATCTCCAGTGGAATTAAAGAAAAAAGAAGGTGCATTGATTTTAAAAAAACTGAAGGATGATGACCTTTTAATATTACTAGACGAAAATGGAAAATCTTTTGGTTCTGTTCAGTTTGCCAATTATTTAGAACAACAATTGCTGTCTTCCAAAAAGCGATTGGTCTTTCAGATCGGAGGTGCTTTTGGGTTTTCTGAGGAGATATACAAACGAGCTAATGCTAAAATTTCTTTATCGAAAATGACTTTCTCTCACCAAATGATTAGATTGTTTTTTATCGAACAATTGTATCGAGGGATGACGATTTTGAAGGGAGAACCTTATCATAATAAATGATCAAATTAGCAGAGGAACACGTTAATAAAACGGAATAAAAGAGATTGATAATTTTTTATTGAAAAAAACATAAACACAATGGGTAGCATCACCTTAACTTTAATCATTGTCATAATGACAGCGATTATTTCATTTCAGGCTTTTTCGAATCAAACGATGAAACAGAAGCTAATTTTTCATCCAGTTACAGTCAAACAAAATGGAGAATTTTATCGTTTTTTGACACATGGTTTTTTGCATGGAGACATGAAACATTTGATCATCAATATGTATGTCTTATATGTGTTTGGTGAAATGGTAGAAAAAGCATTTATGAGTGAGGCTTTATTTGGAGCAACAAACGGAAGAATCATCTTCCTCGTGTTATACTTTGGAGCAATCATTATATCAAGTATTCCTCAATATATCAAACATAAAGACAATCAATATTATTCAGCATTAGGAGCTTCCGGCGGAACGTCAGCTATCGTCTTTGCTTTTATCATATTCGACCCTTGGGGATGGTTTATCTTTCCTCCTTTGCCAGGTATAGTGATGGCTGTTGCCTATCTAATTTACTCTTCCTATATGGATAAAAAAGGTGGAGATAACATTGGACATAATGCCCACTTTTGGGGAGCTGTTTTTGGTTTTATTTTTACATTAGTGATGTTTTTCATTTTTGCTCCGCATATGGTGGATTTATTTTTTACAAAACTGATGTCACCAAGTATGCCTAATTTTTAAAATAAAATAATCATAAATATTTAAATGTTTTTCATTCTTTCAAAAGTTCTTTACTTCTTGATCGTTCCACTCAATTGGGTGGTCGGGCTCCTACTCTATTCTGTATTTAGTAAAAATGCGAAATGGAAAAAACGATGTAGAAATTTGGCGGTGATTATGATTATCTTTTTTTCTAATCACTTCATTTTCAACTTGGTCATCAAAGCTTGGGAATCGGATGTAGTACCTGTAGCAAGTTTGGAAACTTATGATGTTGGAATTGTTCTTGGCGGATATTCTAATTTCGAAATATATCCTAGAGATCGTTATAATTTTTCGAAAAGAGGAAATCGTTTGACTCAAGCATTAGAACTATACCATAAAGGAATTTTTAAAAAAATGTTATTGACGGGTGGTTCTGGAAGTATTCTTTTGGATGAACGAAGTGAGGCGGCAGAAGTCGAATCTTATCTACTTTTGATGGGCGTAAAACAAGAAGATATTATTTTAGAACCTGAATCTAGAAATACCCATGAGAATGCACTTTTTACAAAAAACATATTGGACAAAGATTATCCGAATGCGAAGTGTTTATTGATCACTTCTGGTTTTCATATGAGACGGTCAAGAGCTTGTTATAAAAAGGAAGGTGTTGAGTTTACTGCTTTTTCTACTGATGTAATTGGGGAAAGAGTTCGCTTTACGCCTAATACTATTCTTTGGCCGAACCGAGATGGTTTTTGGAGATGGGAGATGTTGATGAAGGAATGGGTGGGTTGTGTATTTTATTGGATACGGGGATATATTTGAATCGCTTAGCTCTCAAATAGGGATAGATTCCTTTGGAATAGTGGTTGTATCACCTGCGGTGATAGTGATAGGATTCGAAGCGCTG
>CAKZTD010000179.1 GCA_937921595.1 uncultured Saprospiraceae bacterium | reverse complement strand
GCTACTTATGCCTCCAACTATTCGATAAATATCATAATCATTTACGATTCCATCAGGTCTTTCAAATGCGGTCCAGTTGAGTAAATTAGTTTGGTTTGCTTGTGCCTCTGCAACAAGATGAATGGAAGATACTTCATTCGAGATATTAATACTGTCGCAATCATCAATAGATTTTACTTGGTAAAACCTAGGGCCTGAAATAGGATCGGCGCCATTTAATATTCGATCAGTTTCTACGGAAATCGAAGGGTTAGGATTATAAGAATCAATCGCACTAAAATCTCCATCAATGGCTCTTTCTGAAAACTCAACAGCATTGACTTCCGCGTCGTTATTCCATTGCCAAGTCAGTTCTACCTCGTTTGCATCATTGACATTTACATTTTTTAAAAATAAATCACGGACCGGTTCGACAATATCTAAAGTAAGACAATGAGCATTTGAAAAAGATTCAAAGCCTGTATTTTGCTCAGTCGTTTTTAAATAAAAACAATATTCATCTCCGTCATTGGTATTGTCAAAAAGGTAGGTGGATTCTTGATTCGATAAAATAGCTTCCAATGAAAAAGGGCCGCTGTTTACTGAAACCCAAACTTCTTGATTATCGATACCGTTTGTCCAGTTTTTATATTTATTCCAATTTAGTAAAATGCTTTTTGCACACATATCTACACTGCTTTGGACAAAGACCGTAAAATGCGGTAAATCAAAAACGCTGGTATTTCCACAAGGATCCATAGCAAGGATAAAATACGATTCGGATTGATCTTCAGGGGTTGAGTTTAAGTCAATATAATTATTGAGATTGGCGCTGATGGTGTCAACGGGGACGGAGCCAATAGGCGAGGTTCGGTAAACAATATAGTTTGTAACTTCTGGTGATCCACTACTGATCCAAGAGACTTCTACGAGGTTTCCATTTACGGTGACAAGTGTAATTGGGGAAGGCAAGGGAGATTTATTATCGAGCGTGTCCGAAGAAAGAATTGGTTCTCCGGGACAATTAAAATTTCCCTGCATAAAATAATAAAAGGTTTCTCCAATTGGGTTGCTATGAAAAAAATTAGTGTCGGTAGGATCAGTAACGGAAGTGAGTAGGTTATAAGGACCATTGATATTTGGGCTAAAAAAAATATCGTAACTATTAAATCCTCCACAAGTATTCACGGAGTTTTCCCAAAACAACGTATCATTTCTTACGCATTGGAAATCAGGAGGAAAGACCTGAGCCTTCATCTCGATGCTAAAAAATAAAACGATAAATATGGAAAAAAATATTCTCACCTTTTGTTGTCGTATGTTATTATTGAAAATTTAGTAACAGCAGAGTATATTGTTAACTTATTACTTTGCTAATTTGTTTTCTTGTTATTTTGTTAATCTGTTATTCTCTGTTCGCTTTTCTTTCCAGCTCCTCCATGGTATAAGTATCGCTGAGTTCATATTCTAAGATCAAATTTTCGCTTATTATCTTTTTAAAATATACGAGGCCTAATCCTTTTGCGTAGACTTCGATGCCGCTTGTTTCTGTTTCAAGGTGTCCGTTATAAAAATCATCGATGATCTCCCGAAGCCCAAATGTAATCGCTTCGTATTCTTTGCCTTTGTAAGTAAACGTTTGATCACCTATATAACGTCTGTTTCTAATCAGTGTTGTGGTATGCAAAGGGTCTTCATTAAGTGTAAATGTCATTTTTTGTAAAAACACACCGCTAGAATCCTTTACTTCAAAGGGGAAAGAGTTATTGTATTCTATTTCTGCAGGGATTCTAGTTTGTATACCGCTAGTATCAAAAGTATAAAGGAAGTAGTCTTTTTGAAGCATCCCATTACTGACGACCTCTTCGATTGAAAATTGTTCTACTTCAAAAAATTGATTATAGATATTAGAAGTAAAATAAGTGGCTGTATCCGTTTCTAAGGTCTGGAAATAATAATATTGTAAGCCTAGGGTGTCGTTTACTACAGGACGGTATTCGTAAACCAAAGGATCTTTAAGCGCTTCAACGGGGTAATAAAAAGATTTGATGTTTCGCTTGTCATTTTTATCGCTAGTGCAGGATAGCATTGAGGTGCAAATCAAAAGAGCAAAGATCCCAAGGGAGAATTTATATACAAATTGCTGCATAAATTTATTTTAAACAAATTCAACATAACCTGTCCAATCGTGAAGCAGGTAGGTTTAGTCCAATGTTATAAACATTTATTCTAAAACCCCACAAAACTAAAAAGGTTATGACAATATATAATTCATTTTAGACTAATATATGACACAACAGTATAAGGATTTGAAACAATATGCCATTTTGGCGTATTTATAAGTTAAAATATGGGATGGTATAAATTATGTACATCTATTCCCGTCCTAGAGTATATTTAAAATTTCTGATTGTAGTCAGTTAATGGAAATTTAAAGATACGCTTAACCCAGAGATAAATCCTTTAAAAAATTCGGGATGCTTAGTGTCTATTGGTATCTTTGCCCACTTCACAATTAAAAGCTAGAAAATGTTAGATTTTATATCAAAATCCTTAAAGAAAGTCTTCGGAACGAAATACGATCGTGATGTTACAACGTATGCTCCAGTGGTTCAGCAGATTAATGAGGAATATGGAAAGTTGAGCTCTTTGAGCCATGATGAATTACGGAACAAAACCGTTGAATTTAGAGCACGTATTGCCGACCACTTAAAAGGGATTGATGACGACATCAAATCGCTAACAGAAGAAGCAACGAACGAAGCGGATTTCAATAGAAAGGAAGACCTTTATAATGAAATAGATAAGTTCATAAAAGATCGTGATAAGCATTTGGAAGATGTTCTAAAAGAAATTCTTCCTGAAGCTTTTGCAGTAGTGAAAGAGACGTCTCGCCGGTTCATGGAAAATGAAACCTTGACAATGACTGCTACAGATCATGATCGAGAAATAGCAGCAAGAAATAGCTATGTAACGATCGAAGGAGATAAAGCGGTTTGGCAGAATAAATGGATGGCTGCAGGTGGTGAGATCACTTGGAATATGCTACATTATGATGTTCAGTTGATTGGTGGTATGGTGCTGCATGATGGCAAGATTGCGGAGATGATGACGGGAGAGGGTAAAACCTTGGTGGCAACATTGCCGGCTTACCTGAATGGTCTTTCTGGTCTTGGAGTAAATGTCATTACAGTAAATAATTATTTGGCACTTCGGGATAGCGAATGGGTTGGACCAATCTTCGAGTTTTTATTGTTGACAGTAGATTGTATTGATAAATACAAACCGCATTCTGACGAACGTAAAAAAGCATACAACTGTGATATCACTTACGGAACCAATAATGAATATGGATTTGATTATCTAAGAGATAACATGGTTCGTTCAAGGGATGAGATGGTACAAGGGAAGCATCATTTCTGTATGATTGATGAGGTAGATTCTGTATTGATTGATGATGCTCGAACACCGTTGATTATCTCAGGACCAATTCCTAAAGGTGATGAAACTCAAGAGTATATTGCTTTAAAACCTGAGGTAGAAAGATTGATTGCTGCACAGCGAAAGTTAGCGATAGAATATCTTGCTAAAGCGAAAAAATTATTCGCTGATGGAATTGTTGGAGTGGAAGAAGACGAGGCAGGAATGTCATTGTATCGTGCACATAAAGCATTACCAAAGTACCGACCTTTAATCAAGTTTTTGAGTGAGGAAGGGGTAAAGGTATTGATGCAAAAAACAGAGAACCATTACATGCAGGAGCAAAATAAGCGAATGCATTTAGTGGATGAGCCGCTTCTTTTTACGATTGAAGAAAAAACGAGAAGTGTAGAGTTGACGGAGCGAGGAGCAGAATTTATGGCAAAAGGTGGTGATGATCCTAACTTCTTTGTGATGCCAGATATTGCTACAGAAATGCAGCAAATCGAAGCTAAACAAGATATGGATGAAGAGACGAAAGAAGAGACGAAAGAAAAAGTAATTCAGGATTACTCCATTAAGTCTAAGCGATTACACTCTGTAAATCAATTGCTGAAAGCTTACACCATGTTCGAAAAAGATGAAGAATATGTTGTAATGGATGGTCAGGTAAAAATCGTTGATGAGCAGACCGGTCGTATGATGGAAGGTCGTCGTTATTCTGATGGATTACACCAAGCTTTGGAAGCAAAAGAAAATGTAAAAATTGGAGATATTACGCAGACCTATGCGACGGTGACACTTCAGAATTATTTCAGAATGTACCACAAACTTGCGGGGATGACAGGTACAGCGGAAACGGAAGCAGGAGAGTTCTGGGAAATCTATAAATTAGATGTTGTAGTGATTCCAACCAATAGACCAATCGTGAGGGATGATCGCGATGATATGGTTTATAAAACAGAGAAAGAAAAATTCAATGCGGTTAGTGAAGATATTGTAAAGTTGAGTAACCAGGGACGACCAGTCTTAGTGGGTACAACTTCTGTAGATATTTCTGAAAAACTTAGTCGTACGCTGAACATGAAAGGCATCGACCATAATGTTTTGAATGCAAAACAACACGCCCGAGAGGCGGATATTGTTGCTGAAGCAGGTCGGCCAGGGAAAGTAACTATTGCAACGAATATGGCCGGTCGGGGTACGGATATTAAGTTGAGCGAAGAAGTGAAAAAGGCAGGAGGTTTGGCAATTATTGGTACGGAACGTCATGATTCAAGACGGGTTGATCGCCAGCTTAGAGGGCGTTCTGGACGTCAAGGAGACCCGGGGTCTTCTCAGTTTTATGTGTCGTTGGAAGACAACCTGATGCGTTTGTTCCAGTCAGAGCGTATTGCGAAATTGATGGATAAAATGGGGCATCAGGAAGGAGAAGTAATTCAGCATTCCATGGTCTCAAAATCCATCGAACGAGCTCAAAAGAAAGTAGAAGAAAATAACTTTGGAATCCGTAAGCGTCTATTGGAATATGATGATGTAATGAATATCCAGAGAGAGGCTATTTATAAAAAGCGTTATAATGCCTTGACCGGTGAGCGGTTGACGGTTGATCTTAATACGATGTTTATGGGGCTTACAGAAAGCCTGGTTAACATGCATCGGAATGGAGGGAGCTTTGACTCTTTCCGACAAGATACACTAAGACTTCTTGGCTTTGATCCTAAAATTGATGCAGATCATTTTGAAAATGGAAATGAAAGTGAAGTAGTTGAGCAGTTTCAGGCGGAGTTCATGGAATTTTATGAAAGAAAGAGTGATAAAATCGCAGAAGCATTATTGCCAGTGATCAAAGAGGTTCATGAAAATGAAGGCCATCGTTACAAAAGAATTGCTGTTCCATTTACCGATGGACGAAAGAAGCCACTTCCGATTTCTGCAAATCTAGAAAACGGTGTAAAAACGAATGGTAAGTCCATTATGAGAGATATTGAAAAAGCGGTTGCGCTTTCTATTATCGATGATCAATGGAAAGAACACCTTCGTGCGATGGATGAATTAAAAGAGTCTACTCAAGCAGCTTCTTTTGAGCAAAAAGATCCTTTGGTTGTTTACAAGATGGAAGCTTTTGGTCTTTTCGAAGAGTTTATTTATAGAGTTAATGAAAGTGTAACTTCTTATTTGTCGAAAGGAACTTTGGTTTTCCGAGATGGACGATCGGTAGAAGAAGCAAGAGAGCAGAAGACTGATATGAGTAAGGTGCAAATGAATCGAAGAGAAGATGCGGCAAGAAAAGCTGCGGCAGCAGGAGCGGGACGAGGAAGAGAAAAACCTGAAACGTTTAAGCGAACAGAGAAAAAAGTTGGTCGAAATGAGGCTTGTCCTTGTGGAAGTGGTAAGAAATATAAACATTGCCACGGGAAGTAAGTTGTTGAATCGACAAGTATGACTTTTTACTGAAATTGAAAATGTTCCATACTTAGAACTTAGAAAAATGGCTTTAGGTATTCTGTATTCAGGTTCGCCTAATGCCGAATTTTGAATACCGTTTTTCTTGGTTGAAATAACTAAAGATAACTGAAGAGGGTTAAAGGTCGAGAGATTCTTAACCCTCTTTAAGTACGAGTATTTCTCTATTTTTTCTATCTTGCATAACCGATCAGTATCTTGTAGTAGGGCACAATTTTGTGTAGATGTTTTTGAACGATGACTAAATGAACTTAGCAGACACTATAGACCATACAACCTTGAAGGCGGATTGTCGATTGTCGGATGTTGAAAAACTATGTCAGGAAGCGATAGATTTTAAATTTGCTGCTGTATGTATCCCTCCTTATTTTGTAAAAGATGCTTTTCGATTATTAGAATATTCTAGAGTTAAGGTTGCTACAGTTATTGGTTTTCCTTATGGTTATTCTGCAACACCTGGGAAAGTCGAAGAGGTGAAGCGAGCTATTAATGATGGAGCAGATGAGGTTGATGTTGTCGTGAATATTTGTGCGGTAAAAGAAGGGCAATGGAATTTTGTGAAAAGTGATTTAGAAAGTCTGACACTTGCGGCACATATAAAAGGGAAGGTGATTAAGGTTATTTTTGAAACAGCATTACTTTCTAATGAAGAAATATTGAAATTGTGTGATATTTGTGCTGGTTTAGGCGTTAATTATGTAAAGACCTCAACAGGTATACATGGAGGCGCGACCATAGAGATGGTTCAGTTGTTAAGAAATTCGCTACCTAAAACAGTGAAAATAAAAGCATCTGGCGGAATCAGAACTGCTGATCAAGCTAAGGCTTTTATTGAGGCCGGAGCATCGAGAATTGGAACTTCAGCGGGAGTGCTAATTGTTGCTGAAGGAGCAGAGGCAGAGTAGTTGTTTTGATATCCAAACAAAAAGATTTAAAAAATAAAAGAAATAAAAGATGATTCGTATCCTGTTCATTTTAGTTGTTTGTGTTTTTATAGGAAATACCAGTTTTTCGCAAGTAGAAGTCAAAGAAGATTTTCCAATAGATATGATGATGCGACGATATGCTGAGATAAATAATTCGAAGCAGACAGTATCAGGGTGGCGAATTCAGATTATGGCTAAGACGGAACGTCAAGCCATAGAACAAGCTAAAGAAAGTTTTATAACGGAATTCCCGGGAGTCGCTGTTGACTGGACGCATTCTAAGCCTTATTATAGATTGAGAGCTGGTGCATTTCAGACGAAACTGGAAGCAGTAAAGATGGCTCAGCAAATCAAGAAAAAATACCCTGGAGCTTTTCCAGTAAAGGCTAGTATTTTCAAGAGAGAGCTACTTCCAGCTTTCTAAATTCCTTTTTATAAGATGGTGTTGGGTTAAAGAAAAAACTTAATGAGCAGAAGAGACACCTTTGCGGGGCGTAATATCGATTGGATGACACTAGTGTTGACTTTGGCACTCATGTTAATCGGTTGGTTGATGATCTATGCAGTAGGTTATGAGGGGGAAGAGGTAGCATCGGCTACTCCTTTTATGCAAAAAATTTATATCAAGCAAGCTGTTTTTATAGGCATATCTATCTTTGTTCTTTTTACCACTTATATTATTGATTGGAGGTTTTGGCAAACCTTCTCGTTTTTGATTTATGTCTTTTCGATGCTTTTATTACTTGGGGTTTTGTTTTTTGGAAAAGAAATAAAAGGAGCAACTTCTTGGTATAGTTTGGGTGGGTTTACATTACAACCGTCAGAGTTTGCTAAATTTGGAACTGCCCTTGCAATGGCTGCTTATCTCAGTAGGTTTGGAACGGATATTCGGGAGTTTAAATCTCAAGCCACTTCTTTTGGTTTATTTCTATTACCCGTAGCTTTGATTATGATGCAGTCTGATCCCGGATCGGCAGTTGTTTTTTCCGCATTTCTAATCGTACTTTATCGACAAGGATTATCCGCAACTTTTTATATTGTTGGAGGTGTTTCATCAGCATTACTTCTCTTGGGTTTGGTTTATAATCCGCTCACGATTATTCTGGCCTTATTGATTTTGAGTACCTTGTTTTTAGTTTTTAGAATAAAAAAGAAACTGTACTGGTTGATTGGTTTTGCTGTTATTGTAGCAGCTAGTATTTTTGCAACAATTAAAGGTTTATTCCTGTACGTTTTTATACTGAACCTTGTTATCTTTTTGGGTTTTGCAATTTTCAACTGGTTAGATAAAAAAAGAGAATTGGTTGGACGTTTACTGATCTTTCTAGTTTTGGGTAGTATAGTTGTATCTTCTTCAAGTTACACCTTTAATGAACTTTTAAAACCTCACCATCAAGCTCGGATTAATGCCTGGCTCCAACCTTCAAAAACGACTCCTTTGTACAATGTAGTACAATCAAAATTAGCGATCGGTTCAGGAGGTTTTTATGGGAAAGGATACCTCAATGGAACGATGACGAAATTGGATTATGTACCAGAACAATCGACCGACTTTATTTTTTGTACCGTTGGAGAAGAACAAGGTTTTTTAGGATCAGTAGGTATCTTGAGCATCTTGTTTTTATTGATTTACAGGATCGTTGTATTGGCAGAAAGGCAACGATCGGAATTCGTAAGACATTATGCTTATGGGATTGCGGGGATTCTGTTTATCCATTGTTTTGTCAATATAGGAATGACGATGGGATTGGTCCCTGTTGTTGGAATTCCTTTGCCATTTATATCCTATGGAGGATCCTCCATTTTGGCTTTCTCATTAATGATCGGCGTTTTGTTGAAGCTTGATAGTCAACGTTATGTAGCTTAACTCGTTGAGATTTATAAAGTCTAATCAATCTCCCCGAAGAATTCTTATCTTTGACGCCTTATGAAATTTACAGTAGAAAAATTTGACGCAGATACCAGTGCGAGAGCTGGATTAATCGAAACAGATCATGGTTCAATAGAGACACCGATCTTTATGCCTGTTGGTACCGTTGGTACGGTCAAAGGGGTTCATCAACATGAGTTAAAAGAGGATGTAAAAGCTCAGATCATTTTGGGCAATACTTATCACCTTTACCTTAGGCCAGGGATAGACACCATAGAGAAAGCTGGCGGGCTCCATAGGTTTAATGGCTGGGATAGACCCTTGCTTACAGATAGTGGAGGTTATCAGGTTTACTCATTGAGTGGTCGTCGAAAAATTACGGAAGAAGGAGTAACGTTTAGTTCTCATATTGACGGTTCAAAACATTTCTTTACTCCAGAAGGAATTATGGATATTCAGCGATCCATTGGTGCAGATTTCATTATGGCATTTGATGAATGTACTCCATATCCTTGTGAGTATAAATATGCGAAAGCTTCGATGGAGATGACGCATCGTTGGTTGAAAAGATGTTGTGATCATTTTGATAAAACACCTGATCGTTATGGTTATTCTCAGACTTTGTTGCCCATAGTACAAGGAAGTACTTACAAAGAATTAAGAAAAATTTCTGCAGAAACTATCGCTTCCTTTGATCGACCAGCAAATGCGATTGGTGGTCTGTCTGTTGGAGAGCCAGCACCAGAAATATATGCAATGACAGAGATTGTGTGTGGTATTTTACCAAAAGATAAACCTCGATATTTAATGGGGGTTGGAACACCTTGGAATCTGTTGGAAAGTATTGCTTTAGGGATTGATATGTTTGATTGTGTATTGCCGACCCGAAATGCTAGACATGGACTGTTGTATACTGCAGATGGAATAATCAATATTAAAAATTTAAAGTGGAAAAATGAATTTACTCCGATAGATGAAAATAGCCAGAGCCAGAGTAGCCGTTTTTATACAAAAGGATATTTGAGACATTTATTCGCTAGTAAAGAATTACTTGGACCTCAGATTGCGAGTATTCATAATCTTAGTTTTTTCCTTTGGCTAGTTGGTCAGGCTAGAGAACGGATCAAAGCAGGAACGTTTAAAGATTGGAAGAAAGATATGGTGGAACGAACACAGCGAAGACTGTAGTTAAGAAGAGTTAACCATTTGTATTAGGCATCAAAACTTGAAATTTTTCGTTTAATACTTGTTCGCTGAATCGGACAAGATAGTATGATCAAAATAATAGACAAATACATCATAAAGAAATTCTTATCGACTTTCTTTTTTACGATGCTCATCTTTTCGATGATCTCTATTATTATTGATTTTAGTAATAATGTCGAAGATTTTATTGAAGAAGATGTTACTGTCTTTCAAATCATTTTTGAATATTACCTGAACTGGATGTTGTGGATCAATGGTCTACTGGTGCCATTGTATGCTTTGATTGCAGTGATATTTTTCACATCCCGAATGGCATACAACTCAGAAATTATTTCCATACTAAATGCTGGTGTTAGTTTTCGTCGCCTTATGGTACCCTACCTAATGGCTGGCGGTTTTATTATGATTTTACATTTGTTGGGCAACCATTATTTTATTCCAAAAGGAAATAAAGTGCATTATGATTTTCAACATGAATATATTTGGAAGCATAATGATAAAGGAAAAACCAGTGATGTTCATCTTTTTATAGGCCCAGGAACTACTGCATATATCAAGCATTATAGAAAACAAGACTCGACAGCAAGAGACATCAAAATTGAACGCTATGAGGATAATCAGTTGGTGTATCTCTTAAAAGCGAAAGTAGCAGAATGGCAAGGTCCCCCAAATAAATGGAAATTGAAAGATTATCAAATCCGGACTTTTGATGGATTAAAGGAAACTTTGGAGTTGGGGGTAAGGCAAGAAATAGACACGACGATAAATATCACTCCAGATGATTTTGTGGAATATGTCAACCAGCAAGAAATGATGACGACTGTTCGGTTGATGGATTATATTGGGACACAAGAACGTCGAGGGATTAATAATACAAAACGTTATCGGGTCGAACTACATCGACGAACTGCGGAGCCATTTACGGTTTTGATATTGACGATAATTGGGATGACTATCGCTGCCCGTAAAGTACGTGGCGGGATCGGTTTTCATCTTGCAATAGGTGTTGGCCTTGGAGCAACTTATATTTTCCTTTCTAAATTTTCGGCGACCTTCGCCACAAATGAAAGCTTACCTCCTATTATTGGTGTCTGGTTTCCGAATATAGTATTTGGGTTTGTAGCCTTGTGGCTTATTTCAAAAGCTCAGAAATAAATAGTTTCTTCTTCTTTTTGTTGGATGTTTTTCGATTAGGTGAAAATTACCCTGCTGTCGCCAGTGAGGAAATTCGTGTAATAAGCCCCTGTTTAATTGTTGAACAAAATATCGTAATAATATTGTTTGGCAACAGAAAAATCCCTTTTTAAGTGTTAAAATGTCAATTACTAGACTATCTTTCAATTTTTACTGAAAGTAAAATATTTTTTAAAACATAATGCTATGGAATTATAACTTGTTGGTTATCAGGTGTTTGAGATGAGTGTATTACCTGCGATTTACAATATTAGATGTTTATACACTTAATTTTGTTTAACCTATTTTTGGTTTTTGTTAAACAAAACTATATCTTTGCTTAAACAAAGGCAGTATATTCTGACAGAACTCTTAAATATTCCTAATTATGTCCACTATAGAATTCACGAGTAGATTTGATGAAATGACCAGTTTGTTGAATGCATTTGCATATAACCTTACCAAGAATGTGGAGGATGCGAAGGATTTGTATCAGGAAACGGCGTTTCGAGCAATTACCAATAAAGATAAATTTCGTCCAGGCACTAATCTCAAAGCTTGGTTATTCACAATAATGAAAAACATATTCATCAATAACTACCGTAAAAAGGTAAAAGCGAATACGATCATGGATTCGACTGATAATATGTTTTATATCAATTCAGGAAGTGCGGTGATCAGTAATGGTGCAGAGTCAAACATTATGATGCAAGAGCTTGATGATATGGTTGGTAATCTAGACGATAGTATCAAGATTCCTTTCATGATGCACTATAAAGGATTTAAATATCAAGAGATTGCAGATGAACTTGATTTGCCTTTAGGTACGATCAAGAGTCGAATTTTCTTCGCTCGTAAAGAGTTGAAAAATCTGATTAATTCAAGGTACGATGTCGCAGATTTTAAGATGCGATTAAAAAGAAGTTAGATAATATTAAGTTATTAGACGGAAATTTGGATCCGTTATTTAGATATAGACACAATTTTTATTGTAATAAAAAATAGAGAACGATGGCAATTATTGTCATCGTTCTTTTTTTTGTAAAAATGCGTTTTAGAAAACGACACAAACATATTAGGAAGTATAAGTTTATATACTCCTAAAGAAAATTTATAAGTAGTTTCCAACTTGCATCAATTAGCAGCTAGGCTTTAGTACTTTTGTGGCTGCTTGAATTTAAGAGATAGCAGGATTACCGCTTGAAGGTTTTACAAAGATAAATTGCAAGATGTCGACATCATCAAAGAAAGCTTATTTTACTAAAAAGTTATTGGAATGGTTTGAAACGAATCATCGGCCCATGCCTTGGAAAGGAGTTAAGAATCCTTACTTCGTATGGCTGTCAGAAATTATTTTGCAACAGACAAGAGTGGAACAAGGCCTTCCTTATTATGAACACTTTGTGGAAAAGTACCCTACTGTTTTTGACCTGGCAAATGCGGAAGAAGATGTAGTGATGAAATCGTGGGAAGGTTTGGGGTATTATTCAAGAGCGAGAAATTTGCATGCTGCTGCGAAGCAAATTGCTTTTGAAATGGGAGGTAACTTTCCGAATACGTACGAGGAAATAAAAAAGCTAAAAGGAGTTGGGCCATATACTGCTGCTGCGATTTCATCCTTTGCTTTTGATTTACCACATGCGGTGGTTGATGGCAATGTTTATCGGGTGCTTTCTCGAATTTTTGGAATCTCAACTCCTATAGATTCGACAGCTGGCAAAAAAGAATTTGCAACATTAGCTGAGGATTTACTAGCCAAAAAATCTCCGGCAACTTATAATCAGGCTTTGATGGATTTTGGTGCTACGTTATGTGTTCCACGAAATCCGAGATGCGGAGATTGTCCTTTTCAAAAAAAATGTACCGCGTTTATCGATGATCGAATTGGAGAATTACCTTTTAAATCTAAAAAGCTAGTTAAACGTGATCGGTTTTTTAATTATATAATACTGAAAAGCGAGAATGGATTATTACTCCATAAAAGAACGGCAAAGGATATTTGGACTAATTTATATGAGTTTCCAATGCTTGAAACTACTCAATTGTTGGAACTAGATGGATTAAGAAAAGAAGCTATTGATGCTGGGTTGTTGACTACTCAGGCGAAAATGATCAAAACCTCAAAGCCTTTTCAGCAAATGCTCACCCATCAAAAAATAAAAGCTCGGTTTTGGGAGTTTGAACTTGACTCCATTGATTTTTATGAAAAAAGCCCTTTCATTTTTGTACATAAGGATAAGCTTGGTAACTTTGCATTCCCTAAGATTATTGATAGGTATTTAAACGATAATTCGTTATATTTAGAATTATTTTAGCCTTATTTTATAGGGCTCATTTACAATGAGGATATTGATTAGAAAAAAAAGTTTTAAAATTTTTATGGAATTTTCAACCTTTTGGAGTCTATATAGATGAACGTTGTTTTGAAACTGACTAGAAGCGTTCGGTATTTAGAAAATTCTCTTACATTTAAAAAAAAAGTAAAAATGGTTAACAAAGTAACTTTAATTGGAAATTTAGGACAAGACCCTGAGGTGCGTAGATTGGAAAGTGGCGCAGTAGTCGCAAAACTAGTAATAGCTACGAATGAAAGCTACAAAGATAAAAATGATGAATGGCAACAGCGTACAGAATGGCACAGTGTTGTTGTATGGAGAGGCTTAGCTGAGCGTGCTGAACGTGACCTTAAGAAAGGGAAATTAGTTTATGTAGAAGGAAAATTGACGCATCGTAAATATCAAGATAAGGAAGGAAATGATCGTTATATAACAGAGGTTGTTGGAAATGTACTTCGCTTATTGGAGCGACGTGAAAATACAGGAGGAAGCTATGGTAACAATACGGCATCGGCAGAACCATCGATGGTGAAAAGTCCGGAACCGAATACTCCAGCTCCATCTGGCGATGATGATCTTCCATTCTAAAAGTATTAATAACTTCTATGAACGAGTGCAACCATAAAGATTTGCACTCGTTCTAGTTTTGTATCGACCGCATTGGCGATACTAAATAAATCCAATAAATTGGATCCTGAACCTTATCTAAGCTTACCGATTGAAGTTTTTCAATTCTTTCCACTAGTCATGTCCCCCATTGGCTTATCCTTCGGTATTATTCTGGTCATTGTTCTTTTAATTTGTTCTGCGTTAATCTCAAGTTCTGAGGTTGCGTTTTTTAGTTTGACGATCAATGATCTTGAAAAAATCACTCAAGAGAATTCTGATGCGACGGGACGGATTTTAAAACTAAGAGAACAGCCGAGGAGATTGCTGGCAACCATTCTGATTAGTAATAATTTTATAAACATTGCGATTGTAGTTATTTCAGAATACTTGCTGAGAGATTTGTTACCTGTCGAGATTTGTAATTATTGGATGAGTATTCTGCCAGATGTTTTTTCAGAGTATGTTTCTGGTGGACTCCTTCATTTTATAATTACAGTAGCAGGAGTAACTTTTCTATTGGTTCTTTTTGGAGAGGTCGCTCCGAAGATTTATGCTAAAATTAATAATGTTAGTCTGGCTAAATTTATGTCAGGAAAACTCTTGGTTTTAAATCGTTTTTTTGAACCGATTAGTTCTGTTCTCATAAAAGGAACCAATGTGATCGAGAAGCGATTGAGTGGGAAAAGTAGTAATGGTATGACGAGCCGGGAGGATATTGATCAAGCAATTGAGCTTACGGTCAAAGATGATAAACATGGAGATCAGGATATAGATATTTTAAAAGGAATTGTGAAATTTGGCGACGTTTCGGTGAAGCAAATTATGCGATCCCGGGTGGATGTTGTCTCTATTGACTTTCGAGAAAATTATACAAGCCTTTTGAAAATTGTTAGAAGTGCTGGCTATTCCAGAATACCTATTCATGATGAGGATTTTGATAACATTACTGGTATTCTTTATGTCAAAGATTTATTGGAACATCTAGATGCTGAGGCAGATTATGAATGGCAAGAACTGATTGAAACGAATGTGATGTATGTGCCAGAAGCGAAAAAGATTGATGATTTGCTTAGGGAGTTTCAGCAGAATCGAACGCATATGGCAGTCGTTGTCGATGAGTTTGGTGGGAGCTCTGGAATCGTGACACTTGAGGATATTATGGAGGAGGTGATTGGTGAAATTAAAGATGAATTTGATGATGAGATAGAGCTAAATTATCAAAAGCTCGATGACTTTAATTACATCTTTGAAGGGAAAACTTTGCTCAATGATGTTTGCCGAGTCATAGGAGTAGATACGACTACTTTTGATGCTGTGAAAGGAGATGCGGATTCTGTTGCTGGATTGATTCTGGAGTTTGTTGGACATATTCCTAAGCGAGAACAAGAGTTAAAATACAATGATTATCGGTTTAAGATCGTTTCTGTTGATGATCGGCGGATTCGAGAAATTCAGATTACATTGCCGAAGGAATAGTGGAGAAGGCTCTGGTTTGTTTTAAGTATGAATTAAAAAATGATTTTATGAATAGGTTTTTAAGTGTTTTAATTTTAGGGGTTTTGTTGTTTCAGAGTTGTGAAGAAGTGATTTATACACCGAAGCCGAGGGCTTATCCGAAAGTGGTTTATCCAGAGAAAGTTTATCAGTCATTTGATAAAAACTATTGCAAGTTTACTTTTGAATATCCTGAGTATGCGAAGATAGAGCAGGATACGTTGTTCTTTAATGAGAAGCCTGTTGATCCTTGTTGGTTTGATATTTTAATTCCAGCTTTTAATGCTAAGATCCATTGTAGTTATTATCCGATCAATAGTGTAAATACTTTTGACAAACTTAATAGTGATGCTTTCGATCTGGCGAGTAAACACAATCTCAAAGCCAATTATATTGATGATTTGGTGATTAAGAAACCGAATGGAGTAAGTGGAATTGCGTTTAATCTAGAAGGAGAAGTAGCGTCGCCGTTTCAATTCTTTTTGACAGATTCTACGACTCACTTTGTTAGAGGAGCTTTGTATTTTAATACCCAGTCTCGACCTGATTCCCTAGCTCCCGTTAAAGATTTTGTAAAGACAGATATCATGCATTTGATTAATACTTTTGAGTGGAATAAGAGTGTGACTGTGGATTAGGACTTAAAACTATTGCTAGTCTTTAATTTACTCTAAATTAAAAAAAAAACGGTATTCGGCATTAGGTATTCGGTCTCTCCTAATGCCGAACATCTAACACCGTTTACGCTCAGCTTAAAATTAACCATTGGTCATTAAGTTCTTATTTTAAATGGCCAATGGTTAATATTATTTTACTTATCGGATTACTTTTTCAGAGATTTTATTTCCATTCTGGTCTGTCAAAATGATGTAGTAAATTCCCACTGTGTACTTTCCAAAATTAACTGAAGTTTTATGTGCGCCAGCTGATTGCTTTGTGTTTTCTATCGTGTCAATCAATGTGCCTTCTTTATCTCTTAATTCTATTAAAACTTTTCCAGGTACTTCTAATTGATACTCAATTTGACTGATTCCTTGTGATGGATTTGGATAAACCCTTACATTAGTGATTGCAGAAGTTTTTGAAATATTGTTAGCTTGCTCTGCCTTTTGATTAGGGTCGAGTAATAAGAAACGGCTCTGTTTTTTGTTTTTGTGATGAGCTTTACGATCGTGACCTTTTCCTTCTTTGTGTTTTTTACCATCACAATCTTCGCAAGTCTTTCCATCTTTTTTATGTCCCTTTCCTTTATGCATTCGTTCACCTCTTTCTCCTTTTTCTTTTCTCATCTCTTTTTTTAAAGACTTCGTTTTCTCTTTAACCTCAGCCAATAAAGGTTCAATATCTGCGCTATACTTTTCTGTAAGTTCTATTAGTTTGATATGATTCGGGTTGCTTTCTCTTTCCTCTTTTGTCATTCTTTTTTTAGAATGATCTTTCTGTCCTTTTCGATCTGTTCTTTCTTTTTTTAAATCTACTCTTAATTGAGCAATCGTAGCTTTGTCTTCTTTGGAAATTTTAGATTCCAATTTCGCTCTTTGTTCGAGCATGATTGGTTCTATCTTTTCTTTATGAAATGCTTTATGTTCTTTTCCTCTTTTTTTACCCTTGTGACCTTTACCTCTTCGGTGCATTGGTCGAGGCATCGTTTGGAATTCATTGAACTGATCAATAGTAAGAACAGCTTGGATTTCTTTTTCAAAATCAGACTCCATTTTTTGCATAGCACTTCTCATCTTTTCTCGATCTCCTTCTTGTTTTTGAGAACGCATAGCGTGTCTTCGTTCGCCATGTTTTATAAATATCGCTTTCACTTTGCTTGCCTGAGCATCACTTAATTTGAGCGATGTCGTCATTCGTTCCGCCATTTTTGTGGCACGAGCTTCCGGGTCAATGTCTCTATTAGGTTTTTGTCCAAAAAGACTTCCTGTACATAGGATTGCCATAAAGGCAAGTAGATAAATTTTAATTACGTTTCGCATATCTTAGGATTTTTAATTTTAAAATTAGAAGTTGTTCAAAACACATTCTTAATACACTCATAAGTTGTATTAAATCAAAGGTGAATCCTAAGATACTCAACGAAAGGCGTAAAAAGATCAATGAAAATATAGAAACGTAGTATTTAGCGATTTCCGAAAAGTTAGTTTATGAGCTTTTGAAGGACTTGCTTTGCAACCTTAGTTTTTTTATAGGGAAGTATATCTATGTACTTGTGTGACTTATGTGGTGATTATCATTTTGAACCACATAAGTCACATAAGCCTTTTACAAATTATCTAGCGATCATCACTTTCTTCGTAACCACATTGTCAATTCTAATAAAATAAATACCCTCCGACCATGTGGAGGTGTCCAGATACTTTCTTCCACCTGTTGCTTGAAATTGTGTAACTGGTCGACCAAGAATATCGAAAACTTCAAACTGAGGATGCATACTATAATCCCATTCAATCACGATCATATCCTGAGCAGGATTAGGATAGAGATTTAAATTATAATTACTAATAAGTTCTTCTGTTGGAAGTAATAGATCACAGAAAGTAGAATCAGGTTCATTTTCAATCCATCCTTTTTGACTTAAATC
This sequence comes from uncultured Saprospiraceae bacterium, assembly GCA_937921595.1. Taxonomy (GTDB): domain Bacteria; phylum Bacteroidota; class Bacteroidia; order Chitinophagales; family Saprospiraceae; genus JAHDHW01. Next base: position 7,632 of record CAKZTD010000179.1, on the reverse strand, counting down.
TCGACCTGTGAATGCGGAAAAATCAGTAGGATATCTTTTTAAACGAAAGGTCAAATTGTTGTTGATGGAAAGCGTATCTCCCTGAGTTGCTGCGTTACCGCCAACCAAAGGTGTTTTATATTCCCAGACAATTTCGTCCTCTGAATCTAGTTCAAAAGAATAACCAAAACGGCCGGAACAAATTAAAGTATTTCCATTCGGAAGCAACTGGACGCTAGACAAACCTGTAGAGTATAAGTCAGTAGGTGTAGGATGAGTGAAAGTTTTGTCAAAAGTATTTGGGCCGAAAGCTTCTCCGTCGAGTGTGTAAGACCAGGTGTACATGTCCCAGGTAGGAATGAAAACATTGGCCGTAGAAAAGTCTGCTCCTACTCGATTATTGAACGCTGCAATCTTTCCATAATCAGGAAAGGAGAAATCAACAAATTCGTCAACCCAGTGGATATCATGCGGATAAAAAAGTTTTTGGTCATCAACAGTTCCTGCTCGGTAAGTCGCTGGATTTCCCCAACGATACATTAGGTCTCCTCCACGCCCACTCATTCCTCCATTATGACTTGCTGCTTGCGCTGTAGTGGTCGAGTGGTCGATGATCCAAACCTCATGAAAAGTAGGAACGCTGATTAAAATTTGGTCTAACTCTAGGTTGTAGTCAATCGCGTTGGTGTGCATCCAGTCTGGGTGCCCGTTATTGGTGTCCCAATTTAAGTCAATCAATTCAGGGTGTGCAGCGACATCTCCAAAATTTGCTTTTGTTTCGTCGTAGTCCTGGATTAAATGATCCCAAACATGCCACTCCCAAACGATTTCGTTATTCGTCGGATTTACTTCGATGATGTAATCCGGCCAAAGTTTTGCCTGGGCAAGTTTTGCAGTATCTCGCCCCGCTTCGATGGCTTCGTCTTCTGTTTTTAATTCCCATACAGTTATCAAAATATTTCCATTAGGCATAGGTGCGATGTCATGATGCATTCGATTTATAGAGTCGTTTAATTCAAAAGTCCATTCGAGGTTATTATCCCAGTCTCGAATTTCAACAAACTCTCCACCTCCACCAGCCCAGATATCATCGTCGGTAATTATAGCGTCGCGTTTTGCTTTGACTAGTTTTCCGTCAGGCATGATGTAGGCCATGTTTCCAGGGCGGAAATTATTTTCATCGGCCCAAGTATGAACAATTTCTCCACAGTTGTCTAGTAAATAAACATTGGCTTGGTTGTGAGGAAACATTAGATTGTATCCGTCATAACTACTAGCAGGTTCGTAAGAAAGCAACCCAACAGTATTTTGAGAAGCCCCAATGAAAACGAAAGTAAAGACAAAGAAAAAAGAGGTTAATACTCTAATCATAATTTCACGATTTTGGCACTATAAAATTTGTTTTCTGGATTAAAAATCCGGACAATATAAATGCCTGGAGCCCAGTTGAAAGCGTTTGATTCAATGATAAAGTCAGAAGATGAAAATTTTGAAATTAGCTTTCCGTTGATGTCGATAACTTCGATACGCAAAGTTTCACTTGATTCATTCTTTACACGCAATGTTTGAAAAATAGGGTTTTCAATAATGCTTACATTTTCTAACTGTTGCTCTTCTTTTGTAGCGGTGAAAGTTCCATGGATCATGCAGTTGTAAGGCGTTGGATTCAACTCTATAGGATCTCCGGGGGGCAATTCTTTCCCTATAAAAGCAGGGTAATCTTCACCATATCGATATGCTCTAAATAGAGTGACTGGCGTAGTAGTGATGTCTGTTTCTTGAGCAACAGGACCGGTTGTTGTTCTTACAGGATTTTGATATTCCCAAACTCGATTTTGATCTTGATCTATCTCAAAAAGAAGGCCTTTTCTCCCTTCGCAGATTAAAGTATTGCCATTAGGTAGTCTTTGTACACCGGATATATTTGAAGAGTAAAAGTTATTAAGAGGAGTATCTTGGAAGGTCCAAAATAAATCCTCTGGGCCATAAGGTGATCCAGAGGTTAAAATATAATTGCCTGCAGAATCCATTGGAGGATCGATGATGTCAATAGAGGAATAATTACCAGTCGGTCTGCCTAGACCATTATTGAAAATCATAATTTTACCTTCATCAGGATTACCAGTTGGAATCCATTGTACATCATGTTGACCATATAGTTTTCGATCATCAATATCTCCATTTTGATAAGTGATTGGATTTCCCCAGCGGTATAAAACATCACCACCTCTGTTTGAATTTCCTCCGATATGACTAGTAGCTTCTTGAGTACTTGTACTATGGTCGATGATCCAAAATTCATTAAAATTTCTAGAACTAAGAATAATCTGATCTAATTCCGGATTGTAATTGATGGCATTGGCATGAACCCAGTCATTACCATTTGGACCACCTGATGCTCCATTGAAATTGATGTCGACTAATTCTGGATGATCAGCGATGACTCCAAAATTAATTTTAGTACTATCAAAATCCTGAACAAGATGATCCCATAAATCCCATTGCCAAACGATATTGGCATCGTCTGAACCAACAGGTTCTAATTCGACAATCCGTTCAGACCAAACTCCATCAATATTGGTTAGGGCAGGATCTCTACCATTTTCAACTGCATCTATATAACTATGAAGATCCCAGGCAATGAGTAGAATGTTTCCGCTTGGAAGTACCGCGACATCATGGTGCTGATGAAATTGACTAGAAGCATAATCGTATTGCCAGAGGAGCTCTCCTTCCCAGCTGTAAATTTCAATCCGTCCACCTTTTCCTCCTGAGTTGAAAGGCCCGGGAATATTTCCTGTGCGGAGCAGATTTCCATTTTCTAAAAGGTAGGTACTTTTTCCCGGTCGTTGATCTGCTTCCCAGGTGTTGACAACATATCCGCAATTATCAATCAGGTAAGTTGTCGTATACTCCGGAGCAATTAAAGTATAACCATTGTACGATAATGAATCATTGAGGAATAGGCCTACCGTTTGTTGGGAAAAGGCAGTGAATGTTATCCATAAAAAAAGAAATAAAAGTAAATGTCTTTTCATACTGAAGTTGTTCAAGAATGTGTTCTGGTATTAGTTGTAAGTGCTTGATTTTTAGAACGATCCTTCTTTTTTCTTTTCGTAGCCGTAGCTACGGGAATAAAAAGAGGAGAAGTTGTTAGGAATCAATGACTTGCAAATAAGTCATCAATTCATTTTTGAACAACTTCATTGTAAAGTTAATAAGATTCATCTTTATAAACTTTAATGAAATGACTTCTTTCTTCCAGAATGGTGTTTTATTGTTTTAGATGAATCTGGCTTGAAAGGTATTAACGAAGTTACTGAATAGCTTAATTATGATCTGAGCGTAAACGGTATTAGTTGTTTTGCATTAAGAGGGGCAGGAAGATTAATACCTAATGCCGTTTTTTTTGCTAAGAGCAAAAAAATGATATTTCCATTCTTAAATTCGCATTCTTAGGCTTAAAGCCTAAAAAACCTTAGCAAGCACAGTGTCTTTATAAATAGCACCGATCGGTAACTTCTCTTTAGCGATATGTACGAGATTGCCTTCCAGTGTTTTTATCTTATCGATGGCCACTATGTAGGATTTATGAGAACGAATGAACTGGTCGTCTGGAAGATCTTGTTCTAGTTTTTTTAAAGAATTCAAAGATAAAATTCGCCCTTCGGGAGTGTAATAGGCGACGTACTCTCGCATACTTTGAATGTAGAGAATATCGGACAATTTTATTCGGTGGACCTTGTGTTCAGATTTGACAAGTATGTAATCTTTTGCTTTTGTAGGAGGTGTTGATTCGGGAGAGGGTTTTGAATTTAGACGTTGATCAACTTTGTTGACCGCCTGAATAAATCGTTCGAGGCCAAAAGGTTTGAGTAAGTAATCGGCAACGTCGAGTGAATATCCTTCAATCGCATAGTCTGAGTAAGCGGTTGTGAAAATTACCTGAGGTTTTTTAGTAAGTGTTTTTAAAAACTCAATACCGGTTAATTCTGGCATTTGAATATCCAGAAAGATAAGGTCGATCTCTTGATTTTGTAAAACATCCATTGCTTCTAATGGGTTTTTACATTCAGCGACAAGCTCCAGATTTGGAAGTTTGGAAATATAGGTTTCCAAAAGTTTTCGAGCTAGTTCCTCATCGTCAACAACAAGGCATTTTATTTTTTGCATCAAAGATTAATTTTTAATGAAACATCAAAAGTGTTAGCTGTTTTTTGAATATCCAATTCGTGATTGCCGGGGTATAATAATTCGAGTTGACGTTTTACATTTTTCAAGCCGATCCCTCCAACGCTGTCTTTTGTGGAAGTCAATTCCGGGACACTATTTTTTACATTGAAAAACAAAGTGTTTTCTTCTGCTTTGAGGTTTATTTTTATCCAACCTTTATCAAGGTCTTCTATCTTGCTGTGTTTAAAAGCATTTTCAATAAAAGGTACAAAAATTAAAGGCGCGACCATTAAATTTGGTTGACTTCTATCTATGTTGAGTTCGATATTCAAGCCCTTGCTATCTTTAAGTTTGTTGAGCTCAACGAAATTGTCAATGTACTCCAATTCCTTTTTTAAAGGTACTCGATCTTCCTTACAATCATAAAGCATATATCGGAGCATTCCGGAAAGCTTGAGTAAATTGTCAGGAGTATCATCTGATTTGATAACAGATAAAGTATAGATATTATTGAGTGCATTAAATAAAAAATGCGGATTGATTTGAGATTTTAAAAAGTTCATCTCAGCTTTTAATTTTTCACTTTTGAGCTGTGCCATTTCTTTTTCTTTAGTAGAAGCAAAATTGGCAATGGCAAAAAGTGAACTACCGATTAAGGCAATAATGTAAGGCGAAGCTGTTCTGATAAACCTGAAAATATACGCGTATCTTGATGATTGTCGGTGACGAGGTCTACGGTTGTGGTTGGAGTCAAAAAAATCACTCCAAGGCATTCCGTCCCAATGAAAAAGAAGATAAGCTAGGATGATAATACCTATGCTGCTAAGTATATAAAACCAAACTTTTTTACGAAAATATAAACGAGGTAAGAGGATTTCTAAATTAATAAAAACGACAAGGAAGACTGCAAGAAATATTTGTAAACTACGAATTAACGTACGTTCCAGGTTCTCAAAACCGACCAAGGCTAAAGGGATTAAAACCCAAACGACTCCCCAGAATAGGATTTGCAACCATGTACTTTTCTTACCTAACACATTCATGATGATAAAAATGGTGAAAAAAAGTCAACGATGCAATTCTTCTCAATGAACAAGGTGAAATTGCCAACGAAAGTAAGCTGTCAAGTGGTTAAGTCGTAAAGTTGTCAAGAGAATACTCTTTGACAACTTTACGACTTGAGCTCTTGACCACGGTCTAAAATTCTCCGCCACCCTCGAAATCTCCGCCACCACGTCGTCCACCACCTCGCTTTTTCTTCTGATTGAGGCGATAGTTAATGGTCAGCGTAGCTGCCCGAGCTCGCCATTGGAATTCTCCTTCTCGGTAGAAATTATCACCGAAGGTTTCGAAGACTCTTTTTCTAGAATTAAAAATATCTCGGACACTTAAAGTGATGGTTCCGTTCTTATTGAAAATATCCTTGCTAGCACCAACATCAATCGTGAAGATTCCTTTTCTGGTTCCTTGGATTGTTTCTCTCGGAGCCCTGTAATTGCCTCTAAGTTGAAGGTCTATATTTTTTAAAATAGTCGTCTTAGAAGTAATTCGAGATTGCCAGGAATAAGTATCTGCATTGAAAGATTGATTGATATTACTTCCATCGGTGATCGATCGGAAGAAGTTGAAATTTCCATTGATCCGCCACCATTTATAAGGTTGAACATTGTAGGTGAATTCAAAACCGTAATCATCACGAGTGTTGAGGTTCTGTGGTTTTCGGTCTGTTGTACCATCCCCTTTGTCTTCCAATACTCTCGCAATTACATCTGTTGAATGACGAAAGTAAACACTAGAAGTCAAAGAAGCTTTGTCCCAATATTTTATATAACTCAATTCGTAAGAGTCCGTGTTTTCTGGACCAACAGCAGGGTTTCCGCTAAAGGTATTTCGAGCATCACTAAAAGTGAAAAACGGATTCAGATCCCAAAACCTAGGTCTACGTAATCGCTTGCTGTAACTAACTTGAAAAGAGTTTTCGCCATCGGCTTCGTAGCTTAAGAAAACGCTTGGGAAAAATCCAGAATAGATAGTATCGTTTACTTCATTGGTCTGTTTTAGTTCTGTGTTTAGATCCGTTGCTTCAAAACGTAAGCCTGCCTGATAAGAGAATCTTTTAATTTTATTTCCATAGATCCCATAAACCGAATGGATGTTTTCATTGTAAATAAAATTATTGTTGAATCCTTCGAGCGGTGCCCAAGCTATGTCGTCGAACTCCTCGACGAGGTAGTCATTGGTGATGTTTCGAAAAGAACTTCGGTATCCCAATTCGTATTTCCCATTCTTTGCAAATGGCTGAGTATAATCTACCTGAAATTGTAGGTTACCATTTCCTTCATCATTTCTAGAACGCTGGAGTAAATCGGCAGTACCATTTGGGTTTAAGTCACTGTCAAAATATTTTTCAATAAAGTCAGAACTTTCTACCTCTGATTTGTCGGAATAACGAACGTCAGTTACTAACTCATGACCTTTTCTTTTGAACTTCTGAGTATGTGTGATAAAATATTCAAGATTAGATTCATCCTCTGTTTCGTCATCAGTACGAAGTGTAAATTGTTCTAATTGACTGATGTTGTTGATGTAGTCGAAGTATTTGAGTTCTGAGTTATTGTCGTCTTTCCCAATCCGATAAGTCATCCCTGTTGTCAAAGTGCTTTTCTGAGAAAAGAAATAATCCGCTCCGAATCGTATGCTGTTGTTCAGTCCTCCTCTATTGATGGAGCGTTGTTGATCAGAAATAAAAGTAGTGTCTCCTCTATAGTTTTCCTGATAAGTGAATCCACCACCAGGTCCTGTCCGGTATTGTAAACCATAGTTGATAAAAAAGTTAAGCTTGTCTTTTCGATAATTTAAATTGATCGCTGCGCCATAGGTTTCTGGAACCCCAACAGTAATATCGAAAGAACCATTGACTCCTTTTTTTTGATTCTTTTTTAAAACAATATTGATAATGCCGGCCATTCCTTCCGCTTCGTATCGGGCAGAAGGATTGGTGATAACTTCAACCTTGTCAATCATGTTCGCAGGAATTGAACGTAGACCATTTGCATTATCCGCGCCGACAAGGCCGGAAGGTTTGCCGTCGATTAAAATCCGAACACCACCGCTTCCTCTTAGTGTTACATTGCCTTCGATGTCTACAGCGACAGATGGTACATTGTCCAGGATGTCTTCGGCAGAACCACCTTTGCTGGAAAGATCCTTCCCCACATTAAATACTTTCTTATCTAAAGAGATTTGCATTTGACTTTTCTCAGCAGTCACTTCGATCTCGTCGAGAATAGCAGCGTCTGGAGATAGTTCAATGGTTCCTAGATCAATGGCTGGAACACCTTTTGCAAAAGGAATTTCTTTAAGTTCTTTAGCTAAATAAGCGATAAATTCAATTTTAGCATAGGTGCCAGGAGTAGTTTCGATACTGAAATTTCCATCGAGATCTGTAACCCCTCCGCCTTTGATACTTTCGTCTTTTTG
>CAKZTD010000178.1 GCA_937921595.1 uncultured Saprospiraceae bacterium | reverse complement strand
AACTGGAGAGAAGAATAATGCTGTTGTTCGTATAGATCATATCGAATTAGATTCCATTATCGTTTCGATCTATGAAAAAGACTGGAGCAATAATTCTTCAGAGTTAGTTTTTCAAACAACCTTGACAGAACAGGATAGTATGTTAATTAACCAGGTTGCTTTTATCAGAGGTAATTTTACTGAATTTAATAATCCGGTTGTTGCATCTGTTTACAATGCAATTATAGTCGTTGCTGCTACTGGGGTCGGTATCTTGGGGTCTACGGTTGGAGGTCCTTGGTTGGGAGTCGCAGGAGCCTATACCATTGCAACCGCAGGTGGGATAATTGGAACGGCATGTGCCGCAGAACCCGTATATCCTGAGGAAGAACCAACAGGTGTTCCAGATAGTCCAAGTGGTGATTCAGTAGGGCTAGAGGACGTCGTACTTGATGAACAATGCCTCAATGTTCTGATTCCCTATACCGTTGATATGGATGAAGATGGTGGTATTGCTATATTGATAGATGATTGGAATGTAGGCACAGGGCCTTATGAATATGCGATTGGTTGGGAGATGAATTTTCAAGAACAATTTTATTTTGAAGGACCTTACGAGAGTGGTGAAAGCTATCCGTTTATTATTCGAGATGCGAATGGATGTCTTAGTTCTAGAGTGATTCAAGTTCTTAACCCTTCTTCAATGGTTGACCTTACTGAAGGGGAATGGAACTTAGATTTTTCTAATAGCAGTTGTGATGGTATGGCAACAATGTCCTTTAATAATGATGGATCAATAACTTTTGCTAATCCCGGTTTGAATGAAGATGTTACTAGTTCTACCTATACATTAAATAATAACATGCTTTCCATTAATCACATAAGAGAATATGTTTTATGTACTCCTTCAGAACCTTCAGAGAGTGGTGTTGTTACGGAAAGTTGGTTAATCGAATTAACAAATACTGACTTAAATAATTTTAGCGGAACTTTTTCTATTACATACTCTGGAAATGGTTTAACGAATTGTAATGCTACAGATCCTTCTTGTTCAGGAACTGCAACAGTATCAAAATAAAACCCCGTACCTGTGAAAAAGAATTGTTTCATACGATGATCATCCCGATGTTTTTTCGAAGGTGTTGGGATGATTTTTTTTTGGCCTCTTGTATAATAATAAAGTCCAGTTATAAACAAAGAATGAACGGTTATATTTTTAAGTATTCCGAGGCATAAACATTGACTCGTAATATTAGAACATGCTTTAAATTAAGCCCCGAAGAATATTTTATAAAAAATAATAATCATTGTAGTTAAGTGACTACAAAACCTGTTTTCTTTTGATGTCTTGTAGCATCAAAAGGGTCAGATCTATTTGCAAATTTTTAAAAAAAATAAAACGATGAAAAAGTACTTTTTACTCCTAGGCGGTCTAGCTTTTATAATGAGTTGCGCTCCTTCCTTAGTTGATTATGCAACGGTTTCAGTTCCTGAAGAAGGTAGTTTGAGCTTAGTTCAATATACCAAGGAAGAAGAAAGAGTGGTTGGCCCGAATGTGATTAGAAATAAAGAAACGGGTGTTCTGAACTGGTATGCACCAGCGATGTTAGCGGTCTCTCCTGATGATACCAAGGTCGCTTATCTGGGGAAATCAAATGATTTCAACAATATGTATTTGAAAAATATCAAAGGAGGTCGTTCCACTATTCAAAGAACACATAATCGAGATATTTTGGACATGTCTTATTCTCCTGATGGTAAGTACATTGCTTTTTCAGAACGAAAAACAGATGGAACCTTGATGAATATTTATTCGATCAATGCTACGGAAGGAGTTGCCGTTCGACAATTGGTAGCTACGAGTGCTTCAGAACTTTCTCCTTCTTATTCGAAAGATGGAGGGCAGATTTATTTTGTCAAATCTGAGGGCAGTAGGTATTATATCTGGAGTTTGGATGTAGAATCCTCTTTAGAAACTCAATACACCGAAGGCTTTACGCCTAGCCTTAATCCCAATGGAGAAGATTTAATTATCACTCGAAATAGTCGAGACGGAGCTAGAGGAGAGATTTGGACCATCAATCTAAAAAAAGGAACAGAGACCTTGATTCTCAATGATCCTAAAAAAGGTTTTTCGAGTCCTCAGATTTCACCGGATGGTAAAAAAGTGATTTGTGTTGGGACGAGTTTGAAGGATAAAACGAAGCCACAAAATCTTGATTTATATACGGTCAATATTGATGGAACAAATTTGACTCAACTGACTTTTCATGGTGGAAATGATGTGTCGCCTGTTTGGTCAACAGATGGATCTTCTATCTTCTTTATTTCTCAAAGAGGAAATAAAAAAGGAGAATTTAATGTATGGAAAATGGAATTCAAAAATTAAGAAATCTAAAAAAACATTATGAAAAAGATAATTTTATTATCCCTTGGTTTGTTCTTTGGGCTCGCTTTGAATGCTCAATTTACAGGAGGCGGAACAACAAGTTCTTCCAATAATAATTCAAAAAACGTTGATGACTCAGGACTCAGGAAATATTTTTTCATAGGTTACGGGGTTGTACATGGTTGGGCGTCTGATGAATTAACCCAGGTTGAATCCTTACCAGCTTTTAGTCTTACCTGGGCTTACGGAATCAATGAAAATATGAGTTGGGGTTGGGGAGCGCATGTAGGATTTGTAACAGGAAATTTTGAGAATGGATTTGATGATGATTTAGTAGAGTATGTACACTGGAGTGTTTATGGCCAATACTATTATCATTTTTTGCCAAGAGATTCCAAGATTGATTTGGCTGCGGTAGGAACGCTTGGTTATGCGAAAGCATCGATCCTTGAGGAAGGGTTGTTGAACTCTTACGAGCGACAGGGGCTTCCTAAAGCTGGAATTAAATTAGGCGTCGCTGGTTTGGCTAAGTTACGACTTGGGAAAAGATTTGGCTTCTATGGAAAACTAGGCTATGATCCAATGGCTGGTCATGTGCAGCTTGGTTTTGCTTGGGGGAAATAAAACTCTAGACAGATTTTAAATATAAATGTTTCGGTGAACTTCGTGTCTTCTTTATGGGCTTCTTGTCCAAGAAAATACCGAGCTATAAAATAACAATCAAATGAAAAAATTATACACAATTCTTTACACTCTAATTTTTGTTACAAGTCTTCAAGCACAATTTACAGGAGGAGGAGCAAGTAGTGGGTCGAATAATAACACCACTATAGAATCTGACGCTGGCGTTGTTTGGTTTTTAGGAATGGGGCTCAATCATGGTTGGGCAAAAGGGGAGGACTTGGAAATAGGATATGTCATCCCTCCGATAAGCTTGTTTTATGAGGTCAAGATTGATGATAAAATGAGTTGGGGTTTAGGAACTCATATCGGATATACTGGGGCATTCTATAGTCTGGGTTTCGAATCTGCGGATGTAAACTTTACTCATTCGAGTGTTTATGGAAAATATTATTATCACTTTTTGCCAAGAGAAATGAAATTTAATGTAGTTGGTGTTGGGACCTTAGGCTATGCATTTGTTTTTGAAGAAATTGAATCTGGTTATGCACCATCGGGTGGTTTTAAACTTGGAATTGCTGGTCAAGGAAGAGTAAAACTTGGGAACAAATTTGGTTTTTTTACAGAAATAGGTCTTAACGGAATCAGCGGACATGTCCAAGCGGGGATTTGTTTTGGAAACCTGTAAGGTGTCTTTGGCGATTAATTTTATCACCTTCTAAAAATTTAAAAAAAATAATAAAATGAAATATTTAAAAATATTAATCCTCTTAGGAATCATGGTTGCCATTTTTTCTTGTGGAAAAGATGATGAAGATATGGGAGGTGGAAATCAGAAAATTTGCACCCTTAAAAGTGTATATCAAGACGGAGCATTATATGAATCGTATATCGTTCAAAGCGAAAATACTTATCGAAGGAATTTTTATGACACGAGTGGATCGCTCACTGGTTATTATATATTTACTAAAAATAATCAAGGGAATGTTACCAGGCGGTCTTACTTTAATGTTGATGGGGCGCTCTCCTTTTATACTCAATACCTTTATCGGATCAATCAAAATTCTCCTTATTATTTAGAAGATTATAGTATTGTAAATACGGATTCTGTTTTTGTAGGTGGTCTAGATTTAAGTCCTAATGTAGATGGTTGTGGTCGAGAGCGATTAAGTGTTGTTGATGAAGATTATTTTACTTTTTTCTATATAGACTATGCTTATTTAGATGATAACTGTAGTCATGCATATAGAGGATATGCTGTTAATTCCAACACATTAGAAGCAGAATTAGTTTATGAAAAAGAACGAATTTATGATTCGCGAAATGTGCCAAGGTTCGCCTTCTTAGAGCATGAGACAAGTAATAAACACAATGCCCTAAGTGTCACTAATAAGGATGGTGATGTCTTAGAAAGATCTTCTGTTTTTCAATACAATGATGAAGGATATCCAACGAGTGAGGAACGATCAGTGCTGCAAAATGATGGGAGTATTATGGTTACAAATTATACTTACGAATACCTTTGTGAGTAGATTTTTTTTAATATCCCTATCACCATACTAAACAATTTTACATAACCCCAAGACATATACAAAACCAACATGCGCTTACATGTAAGAAGAATTAGTTTAATGCTAGTCAATGTTATAATTAATAATGTTTTAGCACTCTTTATTATTGGTGTAATCAATAAAAGATTTCAATTTATCAATACCATTTTTGTTGCTTATCCCGCAACGGAAGAATATGCACTTTCATATGTTTATCCTTGGTATAGACATAAAATGAAATGGACACCATGGCCTGCTGGGGTATTCTATCAAAATGGAAAATGGGGTTTGATGACTGTAGTTTCTGCAATTGAAAAGGATTTCAAAGATGGAAACAATATTGATAATTTGAAATTATTAATAGATAACACTCTAAAAGTTAAAGATGCTATACATGCGAAACAAATAACCTTTGCGGGGATTTTACCCGGTGTTCTCTACAAAAACAATCTTAGTGATAGTACATTAGAAGCAATGGTTACGGTGCAAGCAGTTATCCTTGCAGAAAAAAAATTAATAAAGAAGTTAAATTACTCGCCTAAAACGCCTTTGATTATTCTTGGAGCGAAAGGGTTTATTGGATCTAGAATTATTAAAGATTTAGGGGATAGGGATATTTATAAAATAGATGTAGATAATAAAGAAGAATTTCCCATTCATCTAAAAGGAAAAGAAACCATTTTAATAAATTTAACTAAAAAGGATGCACTCTTAGAGTATGTTCAATTCTTTTGGAAAGAATTGGTTTTGTTAAATGAAACCTACCCTGAACCTAGCCAAAAAGAAGTTAAATTACTTTCTAATAAAGGCTGCAAAGCATTTCATCTTGTTGGTGTAAAAGCAAGTTCTTTTCCATCATTTCCCAAAGCCTATTATGGTGGAATCCCATGTTGTGCGGCTTGGCTTTCACCGGATATGGAGATAAATCTAAAACATTTGGTCGTACATTAATTACACGTCAAGTTTGAAAAGTAATATTTTTTTGTAATACAAAATGCCGCCACGAAATAGAATCTCGTGGCGGCATTAACTATATTGTGTAAAACAAAATCTTGGTTTAAGTCATTACATCTTCACCACTTTCATTACACCCATCTGTTCCCCATCAATTACACGCAAGACATATGTCCCGCTAGTAAGTCCCGAAACATTCACGGATGATTGCTGGCTAGTCACGATACCGCTATTGACCATTCTTCCAGTCAGATCATATAACTCATAGCGAGCGTCAATGATATCTGCGCTTGACCATTCAATCGTCAAAACATCTCCTACTGGATTCGGATAAACAGCAATTCCCAATTCATTTTTCAAATCTTCATAAGAAGTCAATCCTCTTTCGCCAGTCGCAAACCAAATTGCCCATTCCGCTTCTTCAATCAAAAGACTTGCATCGCCAATACCAGAAATTTTATCTGCACCTAAATCACGAACCCCAATGATTTGATCCGTTCCATTATTTAAAAATGAAAAAAGAATTCGACTATCATCAATTGAAAAACTAGGGTATCCCAATGTATTGCTTTCCCAAATTGTTCCTTGGTCACCGGTTTGGATATTGGCACCGAGCACTTCATAATTAACTCCTTGTGTTGTGGATTCAATAAAATCAAAAGCGATGATATAAGGAGAGTTTTTAGAAAAAGTAGGATTACCAACACTTACGTTTTCAGGAAGTCCAGTAAATAGTTTAGATACTTGACCCTGAGAAAAATTATCGGTATTATTCTCCCATACTTTTATAAAACCGATATCCCAATATTCGATGCTCCCAGATTGGCCGTTGATTACATTCTGAGCATCGTAGATAATTTGTTCTCCAGAAAAATCCCATTCCAATACATCCGGAAATTGTACATCACCAGTAGAAACACCTTCCGCTGAGGTCGGGTTATATAAAGTAAACCATTGAGAAGTACCAGTATTAAAATCAAAAACATAGACATCATTATCATTGTCTGTTGTAATTGCTGCTAGTTTTGAACCATCCTTAGAGATGGCTACATTTCTCCAAATCGTTTCAGATTGTATGACTGATTCGCTGACGATTTCACCAGTAGACCAATCAATGTTTACTTCAACTATTTGATTAGAAGTATTTACAAATTGAACGAATTGTCCATCATCTGAAACCGATGGACGACTGATATGATCGGTATTACTAATTGTTCCATCAAGCGTTCCGTCGGTCTGAGAATTATTGACTGTACTTAACCCAAGATCTGACCACATGATGAAATCATCACCTGGATTCACACTGACATCCTCCTGGTAATCATTACCTCCTCCTTCACCAATACCTACGGCATTGAAAGCATTGTTGGCAGCATCGACTTGCGAAGAACCATTTCCAAATTCTTGGATCGTCGCTTGAACAACCGCAGCTCTAAGGTCGATAAATTGCGAAGAAGCCACTAAGTAATTTGCTAATGCATCATAGAAGATTTGTTCTGCATCATCTTTGCCAATTGCTGTTGCAAAAAGATAATATGCATGGTTTGGAATTCCAGAATTGATATGCACACCGCCGTTATCTTGACTACCAGTATACATCTCATTGACATGCATCGGTTGCCAGTAAAAATCAGAACTAGTTCCTCCATTATGAGGATTTTCCATATCTCTCATGGTACCAGTTGGGAAGATGGAACTGTTCGCAACTTCTTCTCCTATTTTCCAATCGTTTCGATCGATCATCGCTCCAAAAATATCAGCAAAAGATTCATTCAATGCACCGGATTCAAATTGATAAGCGAGGTTAGCTTCGTTTTGAATGACACCATGAGACATTTCATGTCCGGCTACATCTAAGGACTTCGCTAGAGGAGCAGTAAAAGCCTGGTCGCCATTGCCATAAAACATAGCCGTGCCATTCCAAAAAGCATTGTCCATATCACCACCATTTCCATCTGCTACATTGATAAAAGAAACAATGTTTCCACCTTGGCCATTGATCGATTCTCTGCCGAAAGTATTTTTAAAATACTGATAAGCAATACCTCCGTTGTACTGTGCAGAAACAGCTGTTGGGTTGTTCCAAGAGTTGTTAGAAGAGGTAACGTGATCGTAAGAAAAATTTGAATTTTCAGGAGAGGAGTTAAAAGCATCAATGGTCCAAACCGCTCCGGAAGGACTGTTCGGCATATTCGATTGAGAAGCATTAAACATTGGTCGACTTGCATCTACCATGTAAAAAGTACCACCGGTTTCGTAAACGTTTATAGTTCTATTAATTCCTTGTAAGTCAGTTGCTTGTGCAGTTTCAGGCCCGAAAGGAAGATTGGTGTTTATCTCGTTTTTATTTTCTGAAATAGCAGGCTCGTGATCATGCGTTTCGCTTTTACAAAAGCCACCATGAATCTGACAAATCTTACTGTATTTTTCTAAAATCTCTCCAGTTTGAGCATCAATGAAATAAGCCCATTGTTCTGTGATATTTGGAATAGCAGTGAAATGCCAAACGAGTTTTTCCTGACCTACTTTTTTGTTTTCATGGAAAATAACCAGCTCTGATTTTAGCTGCTCATGAGGGATGAAAATATGTTGATCTGCAGAAAGTTCCTGCCAATTTGGATGATCATTTTTGACAATCAATTCCGCTTCTGCTAAGCTGATAGAAGGTTCGATGTTTTCCAATTGTGGAGTAGGGTAGTTGCGACCATTGAAAAGAAAAATGGCATCTTCTTTTTCATGCAATACTACTTCTCCATGATGGACTTTTATACCATTATAATATTGATCGAAACGGAGGTGTTTGGTTCCTTTTTTATCGGTTGTTTCTTTTCTTAAAACAAATTCCTCATCAGGGTTCTCAATTTGAATAACCGATTGAATAGCATCGAGATATTCGAAACATTTTATGGTTGTACTTGCACTTCGATTTGGCGTCTCAAGAGTACCGGAAATCATAATCGGTAAACCTGTTTTTTTATCATTAGAAAAACGAAGCTTAGTTTCCTGAATTGACTTCCGAAAATGTAAAGGCTGATGATTAGAAGTTTGAATATCAAAGATACTTGGTGCCGATTTAGGAACCTGTGAACGATGATCTGTATTGATGGTAATCGTTGATCGATCAACATCTGTTTTTTTCGCTGGAGCTACCGTCTTCTGAGCATTCAAACTCAAGAAGGTAAGCATCAGGGCAGCAATTAAAAAAGTATATTTTTGCATGTTATTTATTTTTCAACTTTTGTAAACCTTGTTAGAATACTATAAATAGTTTTTACATTTGGATCAACGGTTTCATTGGTTCCTCCCCAGAGCATTTTGTGATTATTGTCACCTATTTTAAACTCCACATAGAAAGACATGTTTCCTGGATCGTTTATTTTATAATCCTTTAGTCCCATCTTTTCATAATTATTAAACAACTGGGCGACTTGTTGTTTTTTTAATTTTTTTACTTTCTTGTAAGCTGCATCGGTCGAAGAATTTTTATAGAGCTCCCCATTTTCGAAAAGATAAAAATGATTGTAAGTTCCTGCAAATCCACCACCACTTCCAAAGACAATTTGTCGTGCAGGATAGTTTTCTGGTGTATAGGTAGTTGTTTTACAATATTGAAAAAGAAAGAGACAAGAAAGGATCATGAGAGGTACAAGGAATTTCATAAATAGGATTTTGCGATTGAGTTTGTAAATTGGTGTCTTAAATTATTTTTTTGAGGCGAACTCTTCGTCGGACTAGTCGTTGAGATTAACTAAGAATCTCTAAAAATTAGACTAAATAAAGGAACAGAAGTAACTTAATTAAGTTAATGTTAACTTCGTTATTCAAAAGTAACAAAATGTCTGCAAGCAGAAAAAAAATATTGATTATCCGTTTTAGTTCGATAGGTGATATCGTCTTGACTTCGCCGGTAGTCCGATGTTTGAAACAGCAGCTTAACGCAGAAATCCATTTTTTGACCAAGACTTCATACGCCTCAATTGTCAAGCCAAATCCAAATATTGATAAAGTTTTTCATATTAAAAAGGAATTTGGAAGTCTTATCAAAGACTTAACAGCGGAAAATTACGATCATATTGTTGATTTGCATAAAAATCTGAGGAGTCTAAAAGTCAAATTATCACTAGGTCGGCCAGCATCTACTTTTGATAAGCTTAATTATAAAAAATGGCTACTCACCAATTTTAAAATCAACCAACTTCCTGATATCCATATTGTTGATCGCTATCTGAAAGCGGTAGAATCACTTGGTGTAAAAAATGATGGAAAGGGCTTGGATTATTTTATTCCAAAAGAAGATCAATTCAGCCTTGATACAATACTGCCTAATAAAAATGCCTTTACTGCTTTTGCGATTGGAGCTACTCATGCGACCAAACGATTGCCCTTGGAGCAGATTATTGAAATTTGTAAAAATCAAAAACAAGCCATCATTTTATTAGGCGGTCCAACAGATGCTGCAATCGGAGAAGCCGCTGCTCAAAAATGCGGATCAAATGTCATCAATCAATGCGGTAAACTTAATGTCCATCAATCTGCGTCCATTATTCAACAATCGGGTCAAGTAATTACTCATGATACAGGGATGATGCATATTGCTGCCGCTTTTCAAAAAAAGATCATCTCCATTTGGGGAAATACTGTCCCTGAACTTGGAATGTACCCCTATTATCCAAAAGGAATCAACTATAATCAAAGCTTCGAAGTCAAAGATCTAAAATGCCGTCCTTGTTCAAAAATTGGTTACGCATCTTGTCCTAAAGGACATTTTGACTGTATGAAAAAACAAGATATTGATGCGATTCGAAATGCGATCTGAACTGTTTTAATACTTAATACCGTTTCTTTCTAGTGTGAGGTTAAACTATTTTAACTCCTGATTTGCATTAGTTTAGTATGGGGCATTCAAAGAAAAGTGACCACAAATTGTCAATTAATTGCAATTTTATCTTCGAAAGAACTTTAAAATAAGATTTCATTTAAAACGTTAAAAAATAAGTGTATATTTAAGAAGAAGTCCTGAAGACAAAGGACTTTTTAATATATAAAGCACCCTAACAGAAAATTAAAGCTAGCCTGCCAGCTTAATCTTAGTGAATTGAAATAGATGAATAAATATCTCATTATCTGCCTCCTGATGATCAGCCTTACTGTTAATATGCAGAAAGGCTTTGCTCAGTTGATATACTATTCTGATTCTGGAGGTCAATTATTTACTGTAGATATTAGCACTGGAGGTTGTGATGTAAATCTATTAGGTTCGATTACTTATAATGGAAGCGCTCTTGTTCCTACAGATATCGCTTTTCATCCCAATGGTAATTTATATGGAACCGCAAATGGAAATTTGTTTAGTATAAATGTATCCAGCTTTGAAGCAACTTACATAGGAAACCACAATTCACCTCCTGGCGATTTTATAAATTCTCTGGTTTGTGATAGTGATGGGGTCATGTATGCTGCGGATACCAAGCTTTTTACGATAAATATTCTCACAGGGGAAGCGACGGCTATAGGTGATCTGCCTTGTGAATCTGCCGGAGACCTAGCTTTTAATAGTAATAATTTATACCTGGCTTGTGTTGGAAATAGTCTATTAAAGATTGATTTGAATAACCCTCCAGCAAGTCAAATTGTAGGGCAAATGACTGCTTCTGATCCTTTTTTTGGGATTGTAACCTTCGCTACGGAATGTTCAGATGTTCAGACTTTTGGAACTGCAGGTAATGGATTATATGAGATTACCATTGAAAATGCGAATACACAATTATTATGTAACCTGACGGGGACAAATGAAGTATATGGCGCAGCAATGGAAACAGATTTTATTGCCTCTGATTGTGAAATTGTTTTGGATTTAGATACAGATAATAGCTCCGGAGCAATGGGAGTAGATTTCTTTGCTGATTTGATTTGCGGTAATACAGAAACGATGGTCGCAGACGAAGATTTTTCTATTACTTCTACTGTACCGGATTTGCTGATCGACTCGATTGTATTTGAAATAACAGCCGGACTTTTGGATGGAGCTTCGGAACAATTGAATTTGGCTCAAGCAGGAACAGAATACGATGTTTTTGGTTCTGGGACCAATCGTGTAAGTGCAGTAAATACTGCAGGTGTTGTTGATGCAGGTGCTGCTCATGCTTTAGAGAATTTAAGATATATCAATACGGCTAACCCTTATTCTCCTGGCGTTAGAGAAGTCAGCGTGATTATTTATGCGAACGATGATATCTCAAGTGGAGTTGCAGTCGCATTTATAACCTTGGTCGCTCCAGAAAGTATTTCGATAGAGATTGGTGCGGATACAGTGCTTTGCGAAGGAGAGACATTGATCCTTGATGCGAGTTATGAAAATGCAACTTTTGAATGGAGTGACGGAAGTATGGAGCCAACATTAGAGGTAGCGGGAACAGGGCTTTATACGGTAACGGTCACCAACGATTGTGGAAGTACTGCAACAGATGATATTTTTGTAGAATTTATGCCAGCTGAAGATATACTCGACCTAGGACCAGATTTGATTCTTTGCCCTGGAGAATCGGCTACTTTAGATGCCACATTAACAGATGGACAAACCTATACTTGGAATACTGGCTCAATGGAACCAATACTCGAAATCACCGAAACGGGATTTTATTCCGTCAGTGTAGAAGCGGGTTGTGGAACTCAAACTGGCAATGTTTTTATCGAAGTTCAAGATGTCTTAGGTTATGACCTCTTTCCGGAAGATACGACACTCTGTGCAGGAGCGGACTTTTTGCTCAATGCGAGTTTGCTCAATGCATTAGCTTATAATTGGCAAAATGGTTCGACAGATTCAGTTTTAAATGTGAACAGTTCTGGAATTTATAGTGTGACTGTTAGTTTTCAATGCGGTGATTATATCGATGATATCGAAGTCAATTTAAATGATTACGATTTAAATGTAGATCTGGGAGTAGATACGGTTTTTTGTTTTGGAGATAGTTTGGAACTCAATGCCTATTCTCCATTTGCGACCGGATATCTATGGGACGATGGATCGACCGGAGAAACTTTCTCCGTTTTGACTGCTGGAAATTACGGAGTGACGATTACTGATGGTTGTACAGAAGCCAGCGATCAAATATACCTGGACATGGAAAGTTGTTGTGAAGTTTTTGTACCAAATGTATTTTCTCCTAATTATGATGGGACGAATGACGACTTTGAAGCGTTTTCTAATTGTAACTTCCCTGATTTTAATCTGAAAATATTTAATCGCTGGGGAGCTGTGGTTTATGAAACAATAGATCAACGCATAGGTTGGAATGGTGAATTTAATGGAAAAGAAGCTCAGCAGGGTGTTTACGTATGGGTTTTACAATATAATGATGGCTTACAGAATAGGATGTTAAGAGGGAGTGTTACTTTGGTAAGATAAGTTCTCAGGGGTGAGAGGTGAGGAGTGAGTTGGGGCAACCTTGTGTTTGTGTTTTTCGTCTATAGTGATATAAGAGGTTTTCTAAACACCTTATTAATGCTGGATACTTGTCCTATGAATGTTAAAAGATTGAGTAAAGATGAATCCTGAATTGACTTATGTCGTTAATCAGTTAGATTAAAACGAGTTTGACTTGGGGAATTTCGCTTTAACTTATAACTTGCGATTTAAATTTTTACGAATAGCTCCTATTACATTAGGGAGATATTGATAAAAACTGCTATATTTCGATATTAAACCTTATTTAAAAATAACGGAAACCGTTTTTCAGAAAATATATAAATACTTGTCTATGAAATTGGTTAAATCTTTACTACTATTTTGTTTTATTTTATTTTTTGGACAATCACAGGCGCAGGATATTCACTGGACCATGTTTGATATGTCACCCCTTACCTTAAATCCTGCATTCACTGGAGACTATGAAGGTACTTTCCGAGTTGGAGGTATTTATAGAGATCAGTGGAACTCCTTTGGAGTTGATGGATTCAAAACACCTTCTTTTTATGTTGATGCGCCGATCTTGATGGTTGGAAAACGTAGCTGGTTAGCAGTAGGAGGAATGCTTTATAATGATGAAGCAGGGTCTAATGGTTTGACAACACTTTCTACCATGGGATCAGCAGCAATTCATATTGCTTTGGATAAAAAATCAAAATCTATTTTTACGATCGGCCTTCAAGGTGGTATGGTTCAAAGAAGATTGAAAACAGAGAATCTACTTTTTGATGATCAGATTGTTTTAGACGGTTCTGGAGGAGCTAACAATCTAGACTTTGGACAAAGTATGAACGCTAGTGTTTTAGGTACTGACCCTGAAAAGAGTTTTCTTGATTTCAGTGGAGGATTAAAACTAACCAGTGAATTAAGTAAGACCTCTGATGTTACCGTTGGTATGACCTTCCGACATATTACGACTCCTAAAGGAGCATCTTTGTATACTACAGAAAATGATGCAGGAGATCAGCCATTACTTTTCACATTGCACGGTCGTTTAAATGTCGCTTTAAATAAAAAATGGAATCTTTCTCCAGCATTTATTTTTAATAAAATTTCTTCTTCAAACGAAATTGGAATTCAAGCATTATTGGGTTACAATCTCGATACTGAAAAGCAAATGGCTTTACATTTTGGTCCTGGATACCGAATGATTGACAATGATGCAGTAGAAGCGATCCTTCGTTTTGATTACAAACAATTTAGAGTAGGTGCAGCATATGATTTCAATGTATCTTCTTTATCTTCTGTATCAGGAGGAAAGGGTGGATTTGAAATCGCAGCTTCTTACATTGCGAGAATCTACAAGAAACCAACTGTTAAGCCAGTTATCTTCTGTCCAAAATTCTAGATCAGAAGGAAACTTTGTTTGTATAGAAATTTATCTTTTAAAAAATTTATAACTAAAAAATAACGATGAGACAATTTGCAACGCTTATCTTATTCTCACTCTCAATAGGAGCTTTATTTGCTCAGCCACTTAACCGATCAAAGGTTGATGAAATGTTGGCTACGGCTGATGAGCTTTATGAAATGAGAGATTACTATAATGCCTTAGAATGGTATGAAAAAGTTTACGAAGAGAATCGTGATCTTGACATTGCTTTTAAAATTGCTAATGTCAATGAGTCTTTAAGAGATTACAAAAAAGCGGAAAGATGGTGGAAGAGAATCGTGAATAAGAAATCTCGAAAAAAGCCAAATCCTTTTATGCCTGATGCGAGATTTAATTATGCTCGGATGATGAAAATGAATGGCAATTACAATGAGGCAAAAAGTGAGTTTCAATTATATATCAGTGAAGCAGAAGATCCATTGATGATCAAAAAAGCAAAAACAGAATTGATCGGCTGCGAAATGGGCCGTGAGATGGATGAAGTTGCTGGTTTGGCTATTGAAAACGCAGGTAAAAAAATCAACACTAAATACTCTGAATATTCTCCACACCTTGCTAGTGCAACTGAAATGTATTTCACTGCTATCCAAGCGGATGATGTGATCGTGGTAGAAGATGCGGAAGATGATTTTCACTCTAGAGCTTTTGTTGCAACAAAAAGCGGAGAGAAATGGGGTAAGCCAAGTCCATTAGGAACAAACATCAATAGAGAAGGATATCATATTGGAAACCTTTCTCTTTCAGAAGATGGCAGCAGAATGTATTTTACTCGTGCTTTATTAAAAGGTAATGAGCTGGAAGAAAGTAAAATTTTCTACAGTGATAAAGGTAGCGAAGGTTGGGGTGCTGCAAGTGAAGTAGCAGGAGTAAATGGAGAGTATATCGTAAGACAACCAGTTGTTGGTGAGTTATTTGGAAGCGAAGTTTTATTCTTTGTCTCAAATATGGATGGTGGATATGGTGGATTCGATATCTATTATTCTACTCGTCGTGGAGATACTTACGCTCCACCTGTAAATCTTGGTGATGGTGTAAATACTATTGGTGATGAGGAAAGTCCTTTTTACTTGGAAGGTCTAATGTACTTTAGTTCTGACGGACATGCTGGATTAGGTGGATTTGATATCTTCTCTTCAGCATGGAATGGTTCAAACTGGAGTAAACCAGAAAATCTCGGAAAAGGTTATAACTCTCCACAAGATGATCTTTACTTCAGTATCGATAAAGATGGTTATAGTGGATTGTTGGTTTCTAATAGAGAAGGAACAAGATCTGCTCATGGCAAAACTTGTTGTAATGATATTTGGACGGTTGAAAAGCAGAAAGTTATTTTAGACTTAATGACATCTGTTAATGATGAAGCAAAGGCTCCATTAAATGGTGCAACAGTTCAGTTGGTTCAAATGATCAGCAACACTCCTGGTGAAACTAAGCAGAATACAAAAGATAATGGAAATGCATTTTCATTCCCATTAGATCGTGAAATGGCTTATATGTTGATTGCTTCTCGTGATGGTTATTATTCAGATACCTTGACTTTTAATACTGCAGGTACTAATAAAACAACAACTTTCGAAGAAACTTTTTTCTTGAAACCAATTCCTGTTCCAGAAGAACCTGAAGTTGAAACTTATACCATTAATCAACCAATTGAATTGGAAAATATTTTCTATGATCTTGATGATGCAACGATTTTATCCGATGCAGAAAGAGACCTTACTGTGATTCAAGAATTGATGATTAAATATTCTGATTTGGAAATTGAGTTATCTTCTCATACGGATGCACAAGGTTCTACAGGGTATAACAGAAAGTTATCTCAACGTCGTGCAGAGTCTGCAAAAAATTGGTTAGTAGAAAGAGGTATTGATGGAGCTAGAATTGCAGCAGTAGGATATGGTGAGTCTCAAATTCGTAACCGTTGTACCAATGGTGTGAAATGTGGTGATGAAGAACACCGCTTTAACAGACGTACAGAATTTAAGATTACTGGTGGCCCTACAAGCATTCAAATTGAGAAGACTCGACTAAAAAAAAAAGTAAATTAGGAACAGGTTCTTCTTCTTCAATCCCTGCGCCAGTAAAAACAAAGGGTTTGGCTTTGACCTTCGATAATGAAACGCATGACTTTGGTCGAGTTAAAAAAGGAGAGAATGTAGAACACACGTTTAAGTTTACCAATACAGGAGATGTTGATATCATCATGGAGTTGGTTTCTGGTTGTGAATGTTCTGAGATTATTTATAAAGAAGGGGCAAAGTTTAAACCAGGAGAGACTGGTGAGATCAAAGTGATTTTCCACAGTGATGAAGAAGAGAAAGGAAAAGTAAATAAGACACTGGATATTTTATTAGAAAATATCAATCCTAAAAATGGATATCAGTTTATTTACGAGTTAAAATACAATGCTATCCTTTTTTAGAAAAAGAGATACCATAAATAAAAAATGCCAGTACGAAAGTACTGGCATTTTTTTTTGTAAGAATAAATAAATTTTCGAAGAAAAATTATTTCACGATGTATCCTAATGTGCCTTATGTGGTTCAAAAAAAACATTATAAGAAAACACCTGAAATAATATAAAACACAATTTTACTTTATAATCACTAATAAAACCGCTTCCCTTTCCGCAACGCTTCCATCAAACCCAAATCCTGTTCATTCTTAATCAAGGCCCCCAAATGCGGAGGAATATCTTTATTCAAATCAATCTCATCTAACTGCCCCGCATTAATCTTCTCCATCAGCAATAATTTCAACCAATCCAACAATTCACTAGTCGAAGGTTTTTTCTTAACCCCTTTAATCTCTCTAATCCCATAGAAAAGCTTCATCGCATTAGTGACCAACTCCTGTTGGATATCTGGATAATGAACATCGATGATTTTTTGCATCGTCTCATCTTCTGGAAAACGGATATAATGAAACAAACAACGACGAAGAAAAGCATCCGGAAGTTCTTTCTCATTATTTGAAGTAATTAGAATAATTGGACGCTTTTTAGCTTTAATGGTTTCTTGCAATTCATAGCAATAGAACTCCATCTTGTCTAGTTCCAATAATAAATCATTCGGAAATTCTATATCCGCTTTATCAATCTCATCAATCAAAAGAATCACCGACTCCTCCGTATCAAAAGCCTCCCAGAGTTTGCCTTTCTTGATGTAATTTGCGATGTTCTCAACTCCTTCTGCACCTAATTGTGAATCTCTTAGCCTTGATACTGCATCGTACTCGTACAAGCCTTGCTGAGCCGTCGTAGTGGATTTAACATGCCAAGTGATGATAGGTTTTTTTAAAGCAGCAGCAATCTCATGTGCAAGAAGCGTCTTTCCCGTTCCCGGTTCTCCTTTTACGATCAAAGGTTTCTCCAAATGAATAGCAGCATTAACCGCAATCTGTAATTCTTGTGTAGCGACATAGGTATCTGTACCTTTGAATTTTATCATGAATTTTTAAATTTGTGCGAATGAAGGTCGTTTGTCTTTTTTGCAAGACACGCTAAACGCCTGTTTTTATACTAGAAAAAAGAAGCATTAGGTGTTCGACATTAAGAGAGCCCGAATACCGAACACCTAATGCCGCTGTTATAAGCTCAGAGCTAATTTAATGTTATAAATTTTTGTCCAGTTTCTACTTAATACAAAACTACAAAATATATGGAAGATAATAATTCGATTTTGTCAGCGCTGGTAAAAGCTTGGGAGTACATGACTTGGATTGAAATATGGGCGGTGATCACGGGGTTAATTTATGTGATTCTAGCAGTGAAGGAAAATGTTTGGTGCTGGTTGTTTGGGATTGTTAGTTCATTACTTAGTATTTATCTTTTTTATATTGGACAATTATATGCGGAATCAGTCTTGTATGGCTATTATGTAATTGCGGGGATTTATGGATGGTACGCTTGGACGAATCAAAGAAGCGAGGAGGCGAAGGTATTGAATCAGTTAGAAGAAAAAGGCAATTTAAAAATCCATACTTGGAATTTAAAGAGTCATGGAATTACCATTGCTTTTGGATTTCTAGTTGCTCTTATTTTAGCTTATGTCTTAGAAAATTATACAGATGCAAAAATTCCTAAGTTAGATGCTTTTACAACAGTTTTTAGTTTTATCGCGACTTATATGGTAACGAGAAAGGTGTTGGAAAATTGGATATACTGGATCATCATAGACATCGTCACTACGGGAATGTATTTTCATAGAGCTTATTATTTATATGCCTTACTAATGATTGTGTATACGGTCATAGCTATCCTCGGATTTATAAAATGGAAACAGACTTATGATCAAGCTTTGCTGAGTAAGTGATGGAGCAAAATAGCTTCTTGATACTTTTATCAAATAATCTAAAGCATTAAAAAAAAAACCTCAATCAAATAATTGATTGAGGTCAGATTCCCGTATCTAATATAACAAACAAATATTAGCTCTTTAAAGTAGTTTTTGTGGACTTTATTTGAGGGAATATGAAAAAGAGGGAAAAGTCTTGGTGCCTTATCAACTAAGTAATTAGTCAACAAAACAACCAAGACTCGGTCACTCCCTTATTCTTGAGTTCTTTCTAAAAAGAAAAAACTAATAGGCATAGTGAATTAGTCCCCTTTGCAGGAGATTGGCTTTTTGTACAGGACGGAAAAATTTTAAGTTAGAAGGGTAGAAGCCCTCTTGTATTATTCTCTTTAAAAACTTATGGGGGAATGACTTTGTTTTCAACCAATGCAAATTCTGAGAAATCTCAGGACACATTTGGTTTGAAAATCTTATAATTTTAATTGCTAAAGTGGCGCAGAGGCCTAAAGGGAGTTGTCAGCATTAATACGTATATATTTCTACTGAGTTCCAAAGTTAGTATTATTTTTAATTAAAATATGATATTTTTTTCTCTTTTTAAAAAATGACTTGATTTTCGCTTAACTTTTAAGCATAAATCAAGCATGGAAACGACTAATTAGACAATTCCTACTTGCTGATTAAAATAAAGAAAGGAGAAATTTGAGCTCCTCATCAACTAAAATGAATTAGTATTCCCTTTCAGAAGGCGATTAATTTGTTTTTGAAAAAACCTCAACTACCCTAGAGTAATTGAGGTTATAGATTTCCGTATCTAATATAACAAACAAATATGTACTACTTTGGAATATGATTCTTAAAAGTTAATCATGTATTTCAAGGAAAAGGGAAAAGTCTTGGTGCCTTATCCGCTAAATTAATAGAAGGTAAAACAACCAAGACTCGGTCACTCCCTTATTCTTCTGTTGTTCATTTGAGCGAAGATTTGTCTCTTCAATTTTTATTTGTAGAAGGAAGAGGAAGTCTGGCATCTTATTCACAAAATAGATTGCAAATAAAATAACCAGTACTTAATCACTCCCTTTTATTCTTTTGTTTTCCTCTTTTGGAAAACTACCTGTAAGAGTTTTATCTCTATTATTTTTTTAAGCTGTTTTAGGAGGTATCAATAGTTAATTAACCTTCTCCCTAAAAAGAATGCAAAGATGGGGGCAAAATAAGGCTGATGAAAGAAATAAGCTTGGACAGAGCTAGGACGAAATTGTTAAAAAAACACTTTTTTTTAGTTCCAATAAGTATTATACCTAGTTGACTTAGTGTAATACTTACGTTTTTTGTTTTTCCGAAAAAAATATTTGGAATATTAAAAGTAAAGATGAAGAAATGGAAACGAAATTCCTTGTTCATTGATCCTGCGCTAAGCCGTGAAAAAATTCTGATTTTTTTCAAAAAAAAGCCTTGACGCTAAATTTTATAATAATATAATTTAGCTGCCAAGGCTTACTTCAATCCCTTATTCTAAGAACCTGTCCAAGCTTTGTTTTCGATGGCGAAAAAACTCAATTTAAGGTTCTGAAGAAGTGTTTTTGCCTTTTCATAGCCTTAGCTATGGGAATACAGGTTCTAAGTAATGAGAGTGGAATAAGAAAGGAGCGAAGGTTTGCTTCTTCTGTTTTGTTTTAATGAGGTTGAAAAGATATTGGTAATGTTAAGTAAGGGAAAAGCCCTGGTCTTGTTATTAAAAAATAATAATCTAACCAGGACTCCATCACTCCCTTATTCTTGTTGCTCTAGGAACTAGAACTTACCGAGCGGAGGTTTATCGTTCTAGTTATTGTTTTCTTGGATAGTTTGGAAAGAGAAGAAGAGGATAGTAATCAACAGATGCATTATTTTATGCTTTCTTATTGTCGTATGCAAAGATGTAGGTAAATCCAAGTTTTTGAAAATAAAAATGATGGACAGACCTATGACATCTTTGTTAAAAAGTATTAAAGTTTATAGGCTGGTAGGTAATATGCCTAAACTTGTAATTGTATTGCCTAAGGAGGTTTCAGGCATTCTTTATTCTAAATATTACTATTGATAAACTCAATAAGATTGGTTTCCTTATCCAGATTCATTTTTTTCTTGAGACGATATCTGGCTTTTTGAATACTGGTAGCATTGATGCCCATGAGCTGAGCAATCTCCTTAGTAGAAAGTCCCATTTTGATGTAGGAACAAAATCGGAAGTCATTATTATTAAAGGTAGGATATTTTTGTTTGAGTGTTTCGAAAAACTGTGGATGCACCTGATCAAAGTGAAGTTTAAATTTATCCCAGTCATCATCAAAATTAATGTTGCTTTCGATTGTTCGATTAAGTTTACTAATCTGAGGTTTTAGGTTTGTAGAGTCAGTAACTAAGTTTGAAATACTATTTTTCAATTCATTTAGTATTTCATTCTTTTGAATAATGTGCATAGTTTTAGTAGCCAAGGCACGTTCCTGATGAGAGAGCTTTTCTTTTAACATCTCCTTCTCTTTACTTTCTATATCTTTAATTGAGTTCAAAACCGTCAATTCTTTTTCTTGAAGAGAAACCAATAATTTTTTTCGTTTATAAAGTACAATAACGAAGAATAAGGCAGCTATAGTTGAAAGAATGATTGCATTACGGATAAAACGTTGTCGTTCTGCATTTTTTTCAAGCGATCTGATTTTTTGATCTTTGAGGAGGCCAGCAATTTCTGCTTCCTTTTCCAAAAGTTGAGCTGTAATCGCACTTTGATTTAGGCTATCTTTTAAAGACAAAGAAATTTCAGCCAATTCTGATGCCTTTTTATAATCACCTTTTTCTTTATGAGTTTTAAAAAGTAGATCATTGGCCCAGACAAGATTCTCCAAGCTATTGGTTTCTATGGCTAACTGCTTTCCTAAATTAGCATTTATAATGGCAGAGTCTAATTGTCCATTTTCCTGCTGAAGCATCGCAAGCAATAAATAGTCATAGATTTCCATATGGACGGTACTCGAATTATTTGAAATACTTAGCGCTTCTTTGTTGTATTGATAAGCAAGCTCGAATTGCTCCAACTCTAGGTATACCCCAGCCATATTACTTGTGACTAACCTTATATTATTATCACTTTTTAATTCCTTCGCAATTAGTAAGGCTTTTTCAAACTCTTTAATGGCTTTTAAATGCTTTTTCTGATTAAAATAAACAATCCCTAAATCATTATATGCAGAGAAAAGATGAGCCTTATTTTCCGATTTTATAAAAATATCAATCGCTTTTAGATTCAAATCTTCAGCACTTTTGGGATCCTTCATTATTTCACCCTTTATCCGAGACAATTGAGTATAAGCAAGGCCCAGGTATGAAGCATTATTGTATGATTCGGCTTTATGCTTGAGCAATAATGAATACTCTAATCCTTTTTCAGCATTTTTTAGGATAATATAACTTTTACCAATACCTCTAAGCGCAGCCAATTCTGTTTCATTGGTGTTTGTTGAATTCAAGCTCTTTTTATGGAAATCCAAGGCTTTTTCATATTCCTGATTTTTGGAGTAGACGATTCCTATCTGATTTAGTAGTTCCGATTGATCGCTAGATTTGGCCTTAGACAATAATAGTTTGAGACTATCAATCTCAGGAGTTTGAGCACTGAAGTCTGCGTGGATTAGACCTAATAGTATGATCAAAGCAATTCTGATCATCAAAGAGTGTATTTGTTTTATAGAAAAAAGGTACTCACCAAGGAGTAAGTTAAAGTTACGGGCGAGCCTTAGAGTTATAGACGGATTGAGGAACAAAGTTATACATTTTCCGTAGGAAATAAAATCACTTCCGCATTTTGTTTATTTAGAAGCAGTCTAAATAAAACCCAGGGCATTAAATAAGCTTTCTTGAGTATATATTTTAATTGAAAAGCTTTATATCTTTGTGCCGATTTTTGACTACCTATTAGGTAATTATTTTTAATAAAAAAACAAGTGTCTTGAAGAACGGAATTACTAAACTCGCGTTCCTGATTTTCTTCCTAACGACTTCCTTATCAGCTACGGCTCAAACCTCTAATGGAGGTTCTTCCAATTTGTTTATTTATGGACTTATTGCAATTGCAGCATTAATTTTAATCGCAGTAATTCTACAAGTATCAGATAACTTATTGAGAATTGAAGCAAAGCAGCTAGGAGCGAATAAGTCAGGAGAGAACTTCTCTATTTTTCCAAAAGCTGGAAATCTATTTGGATCAAGCTCTCCGGAGTATCTTGGATCAGATCAGATTACGCATCTGAAACAAGGTCATGATATCCTATTAGAAGGAGTGGCAGAAAAATCAGTAGATCATGATGTGCAAGCAAATACCTTTGCTGTACAGCCTCCTAACTTTATCGGAATGTCTCCTATTCCTAAAGTGCTTCCTGAAGTTGGTACTTCAGTTAAAGCTGGGGATGTTATATTTTTCGATAAAAAACGGCCTGAAATCAAATACACGGCTCCGGTAAGTGGAGAAGTGATTGATGTCAAAAGAGGCGCTAAGCGTTCTATCGCTGAGGTAGTGATTCTCAAGGATAAAGAAATGCAGTATCGTGCATTCGATAAATTTGATCTTGAAAATGGCTCTAGGGAAGATCTGGTGAATTATATGTTAGAAAGTGGTGTATGGACTTTCATCCGCCAAAGACCTTATGATTTATTAGCTGACCCTTCGGAGATACCTAATAATATTTTCGTTTCTACTTTTGATTCTGCACCATTGGCGCCGGATTTAAATTTTGTGGTAGAAGGAAAAGAGGCAGCTTTTCAAAAAGGCTTGGATGTGTTGGGCAAATTGACTGGAGACAAAGTTTATCTTGGTTTAGATGCTAGAGGGAAATCAGCTCCTGCTGCTGCCTTTGCCAATGCAACGGGAGTAGAGCGACGATGGTTCAATGGACCACACCCAAGTGGAAATGTAGGAATACAGATTCACCACACGGCTCCAGTCGATGCTAATAATAAGGCATGGGTTGTCGGTGTTCAGGATATCATTACTATTGGTACCTTATTTAATGATGGAAAATATGACGCAAGTCGTGTTGTTGCTATCGGAGGTGCTGAAGTTTCGAATCCAAAATATGTGCAAACGTACATCGGTGCAAATATCGGAGATTTAGTAAAAGGAAATGTTGAAGGAGAAGCGACTCGATTGATTTCTGGTGATGTGCTTTCTGGAAAACACGTGCCTGCTGAAGGCTTCCTTAATTACTTTGATGATCAAATTACAGCAATCAAAGAAGGAGATTATTATGAAATGTTTGGTTGGTTGCTACCTATAGCTCCTCGTCCTAGTGTTTCTAAAACATTCCCTAATTTCCTTTTTAAAGATTATAAATTCACACCGGATACTAATACTCATGGTGAACAACGAGCTTTCGTGGTGACTGGCCAATATGAAAAAGTATTGCCAATGGATATTTTCCCTCAGCACTTAATGAAAGCGATCATCGTCAATGACTTTGAGCGTATGGAAGGCTTAGGTATCTATGAACTTAGCGAAGAAGATGTTGCGCTTTGTGAATTTGTTTGTACATCGAAACAACCACTTCAATCTATCCTTAGAGAAGGATTGGATGCAATGTTGGATCAAGGATAAAATAATTAGGGACTAGTAATTAGGAATAGAAAATTATTCCTAATTACTAATTCTTCATTTCTAATTTTAAATATTAAAATGGGGCTTTTAAACTTTCTAAAAAAGATTGAACCTGATAAAAAGAAATCACCATTCTTGCACACGTTGTTTGATGGTTTTTTCACTTTTGCTTTTTCTCCTAACACAACAACTAAAGGTGGTGTCCACATCCGTGATGGTATGGACTTGAAGAGAACAATGGTTCACGTGGTGATTGCAATGCAGTTGTGTTATATTTTTGGTACTTATAATATTGGACATCAACACTTTGTAGCATTAGGTATGCACACTGGTTTTGTTGAAGCAATTCACCTGAAATTAGCTTATGGATTGATTCAGATCCTTCCAATATTTATAGTAACACATGTAGTCGGTCTAGGAATCGAGTTCTGGTTTGCGGCCAAAAAAGGGCATGCCATAGAAGAAGGGTTTCTGGTATCTGGAGCATTGATTCCATTAATTATGCCTCCAGATATTCCAATTTGGATTTTGGCAATGGCTGTTGCTTTTGCAGTATGGATTGGAAAAGAGGCTTTTGGTGGAACAGGAATGAATATACTAAACGTAGCTTTATTGGCTCGTGTATTTGTCTTCTTTGCTTATCCGACCACTATTTCTGGTGATCAAGTATGGGCTTCTACTTTTATCGATGAGTTCGGAACGGTAAAAGCTGCAGCAGGATCAATCGCTGATTATAGTTGGTGGCATACCGGATTCTTCAACGGCCTATTTGATTGGATGGGGCTTGATACCTTCCAGCAAGGAGCTGCCGTAGTTGATGGATACACCGGAGCAACTCCGATGGGTATTGCTGCTAAAGGTAGCTGGGAAGATGTAACCAATGTTTATTCTACTTCACAAATGTGGTGGGGAGCAATTCCTGGTTCTGTTGGTGAGACTTGTAAACCTGCAATTTTAGTAGGAGCTGCATTCTTATTATTGACTGGAATTGCAAGTTGGAGAATCATGATTAGCATGATTTTAGGATGTGCAACAATGGGATTAATTTTAAATGCCTGGGGAGCGACTGAATTTATGTTAGTGCCTTGGTATTATCAGTTTTATATTGGAAGTTTCTTTTTTGCTATGGCTTTCATGGCTACCGATCCAGTAACGGCTGCCTCGACAAACCGAGGAAAATGGATGTATGGATTTTTAATAGGAATGGTTGGTTTGATCATTCGAGTATTGAATCCTGCATATCCTGAAGGTTGGATGCTTGCGATCTTATTCATGAACGTTTTCGCACCACTTATCGATCATTATGTGATCGAAGGAAATATGGCTAGAAGAGCTAAACGTAGTGGAAAAGCGGTAGAAACAGCGGCTTAAACAATAGGTTTAATTTAGGTGTTAAGTAGTAATACCTTATTAGTAAATAATTTTTATTCGTCTTAAACTATAGTTTTCGATTTTAATTTAAAAGCGAAAATAAGTTTAAATAAAAAATATAGTTGTGAGTACAAGTTATGTTGTTCGTTTCGTGCTGATCATGACCACCATTGTTGCGGTGCTTTTGACAGTGATGTTTCTTGGTTTGAAAGATATATCAGCTAAGAATGAAGCTGTTTTTAATAAAAAAGCTATCCTTTCTGCTGTTGCTGATCATTTAGGTGAAGGTGTTGTGCACAAGGATTTGACTGATGAGCAGATAGTAGATATCTTTGAAAATAAAGTAGAGCAAATCGCTTTAAATATGTCTGGCGAACAGTTAGATGCACAAGGGATTATCAGCTCAGGTTATAAAGGTGGAAAACCTGAGAATATTGATATGGCAAAAGAGAAAAAGAAAGATGAAGCTGATCGTATCCTACCTGTCTATGTTTATAATACAGATAAAGGTAAATTCTACATTTTCAGTGTTCGTGGAAATGGACTTTGGGATGAGATTTGGGGTAATATAGCTTTGGAAGAAGATTTATCTACGATCGCAGGAGTTTCTTTTGATCATAAAGGGGAGACACCAGGTCTTGGTGCTGAAATTAAAGACAATCCTGCTTTTCCAAAACAATTCAAAGGAAAGAAAATCTATAATGATAAAGGCCAATATACTTCAGTAGCCGTTGTAAAAGGTGGTGCAGAAAGAGGAGATATTCATGCAGTAGATGGAATTTCTGGAGCTACGGTAACCGCAGATGGTGTTGGCAAAATGTTAGCAACAGGTCTTCGTTATTATGAGCCTTATATCAATCAGATAAAAGGAAGTAAACCTGGTATCAAGAATTAAGAAATTTAAAATTATGACGTTGCCGATTTTGTCATCGCAACTAAATTAAATATTAAAATTAAGATAATGGCTGCAAACACAGTTCAAGAAGCAAAGGTACAAGAGCCTTTATTTGGAAAGAAAGAGCGAAAGCTACTTACTGATCCATTGAGTGACAACAATCCAATCACAGTACAGGTACTTGGTATCTGTTCCGCATTAGCGGTTACCTCATTAGTATTGCCTTCATTGGTTATATCAATTGCGGTAGTGTTCGTTTGTGCTTTTTCAAGTTTGATTACTTCATTAGTAAGAAACGCTATCCCTAGTCAGGTACGTATGATCGTTCAATTGGTGATCATTGCGAGTTTGGTAACTGTGGTAGAGTTGGCACTAAAAGCATTCAACTATCCAGTATACAAACAACTTTCTGTTTATATCGGATTGATCATTACGAATTGTATCGTGATGGGACGTTTGGAAGCCTTTGCAATGGCTAACAAACCTTGGAGATCATTTCTTGATGGTATCGGAAACGGATTGGGTTATGGAGCCATCTTAATCATCGTTGCGGTGATTAGAGAGGTATTTGGAAAAGGATCTTTATTCGCAGGGAGTCCGTTGGAAATGAAATTCATCGGTGCTAGTGATGATTATATGATCAATACCTTGACCAGTGATTGGTTTGGATGGTACAGCAATAATAACTTAATGGTATTACCTGCTGCTGCCATGTTTATAATCGGAATATTGATCTGGATTCAACGTAGCAGAAATCCAAAATTAGTAGACATAAGCTAGTTGATTAGTTAATAACTAATTAACCATTTAAAGATTAAATTTTCAATAAAAATAAAATGGGCGAATTTATAAATACTTTTATACAGGCTGCTTTCGTAGAAAACTTGGTGTTAGCATATTTCCTAGGAATGTGTTCCTACTTAGCCGTTTCTAAAACAGTAAAAACAGCTTTCGGTCTTGGACTAGCAGTAATCTTTGTACTAGTTGTGACGATGCCGATCAATTGGTTGATCAACGAATACCTTTTAAGTGAAAATGGTTTATTTGGAGTAGATTTAGTTTTTCTTAGATTGATTCTCTTTATTGCCGTAATTGCTTCAATGGTACAATTAGTAGAGATGATTGTAGAAAAAGTTTCTCCTTCTTTGTATAACTCACTGGGAATATTCTTACCATTAATTACAGTGAACTGTGCGATTCTTGGTGGATCGCTTTTCATGGTAGCCAGAGAATATAATTTCAACGAGTCAATTGCTTTTGGATTAGGCGGTGGTTTTGGTTGGTTCTTAGCGATCATTGCGATTGCTGCGATCCGTGAAAAAATCAGATACTCTAATGTTCCTCCTGCATTACGTGGATTAGGGATGGCATTTATTTTGACTGGATTAATGGGGATTGCATTTATGAGTTTGATGGGAATTGATCCGGCTGCATTTGCGGCGAAATAAAACTCAGTATAGGTTTAATATTATTATTCATACGAAATTAATATAAGATGATTTTTCTTTTTGATTTTCTAACACTTGGGTTTGCAGTAGCTGTTTTTGTAGCGGTTATTTTGCTTCTATCGTTTATGTTAATTGCAGCAAGAAAACGATTGGTTCCTCAAGGGGATGTAAAAATAATTGTAAACGGAGATGCGGAAAATCCGCTCATCGTTAAACCAGGATCAACTTTACTTTCTGTTCTTGCAGAGAAGAGTGTATTCTTACCTTCAGCCTGTGGTGGTGGTGGAACATGTGCCATGTGTGATTGTCACGTTGATGAAGGAGGAGGAGATGTTCTTCCAACAGAGATGAATCACTTGTCTCGAAAAGAAGCTGCTGAAAACAAAAGACTTGCTTGTCAGGTGAAAGTTAGAGGAGATATGGAAATTAGAATTCCAGAAGAAATCTTCGGTATCAAAAAATGGGAATGTGAAGTAGTTTCTAATTATAACGTAGCTTCTTTTATCAAAGAGTTCGTAGTGAAGTTACCAGAAGGCGAGGAATTAGATTTTCAAGCAGGTGGATATATTCAGGTAGATGTACCAGCAATGGAAGTTGATTTTAAAGATATGGATATCACGGCTCACCCAAGATTGGGTAAAAAGCCAGATGAGTTTCAATCTGAGTGGGATAAATACAAGCTTTGGGATCTTAAAATGAAAAATGATGAGCCAATTTTTAGAGCATACTCTATGGCAAATCACCCAGCAGAAGGAAATATTGTAATGTTGAATATCCGGGTTGCTACGCCGCCTTGGGATAGAGATAAAAACGGATGGATGGATGTAAATCCTGGAATCTGTTCTTCTTTCGTATTTGGATGTAAGCCAGGTGATAAAGCAACAATTTCTGGCCCTTATGGTGAGTTCTTCATCAAGCCTACGAAAAAGGAAATGGTCTATATCGGTGGTGGTGCAGGAATGGCTCCATTGCGTTCTCACTTATTTCACTTGTTCCACACCTTGAAAACAACAGATCGTAAAGTATCATTCTGGTATGGTGGTCGAACGAAGAGAGAGTTGTTTTACATTGAGGATTTCCGTAAGATTGAAAAAGAGTTTCCAAACTTCAAATTCTATGTGGCATTAGATAATCCGTTAGAAGAAGATAACTGGCAAGTAAAAGAAAATATGGACGCTCCAGGTGATGGATTCAAAGGATACATCATGAGTGTTTTGAATGAACAATACCTTACGAAACACGAAGAGCCAGAAGAAATCGAATACTATTTCTGTGGGCCTCCTGCGATGAATGCATCTGTAATCAAAAGCTTAGATGAGCTAGGTGTACCAGAAGAAAATATCGCATTTGATGATTTTGGAGGATAAGCTTCCAATTCAACTATAAAAAAATAAAAGGCACTTTCCGTAAGGAAGGTGCCTTTTGTTTTGGCCTTACTGTCGTAAGTTTTCAAACTTACGACGCCAAATAATGCAAGTTTTCAACTTGCACCTTAGAAAATAATCTAATGAAGTCTCCCCGTCACTTCTACCAATCGACAAGTCTTCCACTCCTCAATAACCTTATATTCAAAATTCGCGTTCAAACTATCCATCGCATTTTCTTCACAAAGCAAAGCCCGTTCACCAACCGAAAGTTCTGTTGGATGCCTTTGCTCAAATTTATACCCCTTTTCCGTATAAGCCTTTCTATAAAAAAGAATATGTGCATTATATCCAATGTTGGCAATTGTAAATTCTTGATGCGTTGGTTTTCTTTTCATAAATTCCGCATAATAATTCATGGAATTATAATGTTTGGGTAAGTAAACAGAAGCAAGAATATTTTTATATGGCATGCCAAAAATGGCTATTGCGAAAAGTAAAAGCAAAGCACTTTTTTGAAAAGAAGTATGTTGTGTTAAAAGTAAAAATATTTGTTCAATACCAATCGCAGTTAACAAGGCCAGTAAAGGATATACGGGGGCAACATACCATTCCAGTTTTGTTTCGGAATTTGACACAATCAATAGAAAACTAAAGATGCAAATTAAAAGAAAAGACATTAGATTTCTTGTTTCTCCTCCTTTTTTCCAACCTAAGGAAATCGCAACTGGCAAAAAGAAAAGCCAGGGTAGAAACCCCTTGCGCCACATATTTTCAATATAATATAAAAATGGCCCACGATGGTTTTCTGCAGCAGCAAGATAACGACCTCCTAATTCGTTTTTCCAAACCGCTTGCAAGTATCCAGGATTATAAACTTCTCGAGTAAAATAATAACCTCCAACCAGTAATCCGAAAATTCCAATTCCCAAATAAAATTGACTCGATTTGAGCACAATCAAACCTTCCTTTTTCCATAAAATATAAATAAGAACGGCAGGTAGAAAAAGTAAACCAGCAACACTTTTTGTCAATACTGCCAACGCCAAAAATAAAGCAGACCATAAAATCAACTTCTTTTTGCGAATCGGTTTTTTGGTGTTTACCAATTCGAAAATATTTAGAAGAAAAAGTGTGGTAAATAAAATCAGCAGTGCATCATAATCTCCAGTTCGACTGACATGCGTTGCAATGTATCCGGGCGTAGTCAATAAAACCAACACCGAAAATATTCCGAGATATTTTCTTTTTAAAATATTCCAACAAAAAAATCCAATCAAGAAAATAGTAAAAAAAGCACTCAAAGCAGCAGGAAGCCTGGCACCCAATTCATTGACTCCAAAAAGCTTCATAGATAAAGTCTGCAACCAAATCATCAAAGCTGGTTTCGTACTCCACATATCTGGCTCTTGATTAAAAGTAGGAATAAGAGATATCCCATTTTCTACCATTTCCTGTGCACTTACCGCTAATCGAGCTTCATCATAGGTATGAAAACTCAAGCTATCCAAATGCAAAAACAATGGAAAGTAAGCCAACAAAAAAAGCAAGAGAATGATGATTTTTTTACCCATATCTGTCTGCAAAGTAGAAAATTTCTTTTAAATCTAATGAGACACCTGAATGTTTTCAGCGTCTATTGGTGCAGATTTTCTAAATACCTGCCCGTCATGAATGATCATCTTGAGGTTCGCTTTACTTATTGCTTTCCAAATAAGGTCTAAAAACTAAAAAGCCTACATCGATAATTTATCAATGCAGGCTTTTCTTTTTAAGAATTTCTAAATGAGCTATTTAATCTGGCCAAACTTCACTACCATGACTATTTACGATTTCAATATGACCAATATTGGTAATTTCAAAGTGATGACCATCTCGACCATTACTCATCGAACACCAAACAAAACCATCTTGCTCAGAATAGATACAAAGGTTTCCATCTTCTTGGAATTTCATAAAATAGTCTTTGGCTGAGTCACGTTTTTCAGTGGTATTTGCCCATATTTCTTTGGTCTTAAAAATTATAATGTTTCCTTCATCACATAAAGCGTGTTCGAGGATTTCTTCAATCACTA
This sequence comes from uncultured Saprospiraceae bacterium, assembly GCA_937921595.1. Classification (GTDB taxonomy): domain Bacteria; phylum Bacteroidota; class Bacteroidia; order Chitinophagales; family Saprospiraceae; genus JAHDHW01. The sequence goes on along the minus strand of CAKZTD010000178.1, from coordinate 19,977 downwards.
ATCGACCATCATCTGTCACCCTGGTTTGGTATTTAAAATTGGGTGATACTAAACTAGCGCCTTCATTAATCTGTCTATCTTTAGAAATAGATCCAATGAAACCAACAGTATTGTGGTTAGGATTTTTAGACTTATTGTCACAACGATTATCATGGCTTAGCGCTTCAGGCTTTGGATGTGATTTATGCTCGACTAAAACTTCGAAGGTTGTTAAAGTCAGTTCTTTACCTCCATATCCAATATTGCAAATGTAATTTTCTCCGGCTTTAAATATTTTACCAGGGTGTGTACCTCCTTCATAAAAAACTCTACCTATATACATGTCAAGGCCATTTTCTGTACCAGCCTTAATAGCGTGCTTAGGTAATTCGCCATTTGATTTTATCCAGCTTAATTCAACGAGCCCCATATTAACTAAGACCTCAAAAGTAGTTACGATTTTCTCAGCACCACCATACCCAATGTTACATGCTTTTTCAACCACTTTTCCTGGGTGCATCGCTCCTTGATAATTGCAACGACAAACGGCCAGTTCTCTATGGCTTTCGACACCTCCAATAACTGCATTGGTCGGAAGTTCTTTTTCAAATGGCACCCATTTTAATTGGGCATATATACTACTACACAACAACATCAAGATTGATGTTAGTATTAAGGGTTTTACAGGGTTCATAATTAAAATATTGCAGGGGTTATTAAAATATTGAAAATAGGTTTAATGTTTTTATAATTATTTACACTGTTTTAGATATTTTAATTCGCTCTATACCATTAGTAATAGATAATGAAATATATTCTCCAGATCCATTTTTATAAATGATGTTATGATTTCCTTTGGTGCTTTTGTTGTTAATGATTTCAACTGGCAGAACCAAACGTTTTGCAAGGGTTTCATCAAGCCCTAAGGATTGAATATTGAGGCTTACATCAGCCATAAATTTGTCTAAAACAACTTTAGTTGGTTTTTGAAACTCTTCAAGTAATACTTTTGTATTCAAACTTGAAAAAATTGAAGTAGCGACGAATCCACTAGGTACAACACTAGCAATTCCAACGGTACTTGATGTAGCAAGGAAAGTTCTTCTTTTCATAGTAAGTAATTTTGAGAGATTGGATACAATTTTTTATAAAGTGGGAATACTCTTCAGAGTATTGCATTTTTAAATTAAAAAGTTCTTTAATGTCAATTCTTGAAATACAGATATTCCCTTAATTTAACTAAAAACTACAGCTTTTGCCAGAATTATTGATGTAATGTTCTAAACGGTAGCTTTCATGTTCTGAATGGTAGTAATTATAGGCCTTAACCTCAAAATAAGTGTTTTGAAGTCAAAAATAATATGGCATTCTAATATTATCTTGTCAAGGGCCCAAGCTATACGAAAAAATATGAAACCAAAATTCCTATCCTAATGTTGAGCTCCGTATATTCGCAGACTATAAATTGAAAAAATGACAAAGACTAAAAGATATACCGTTACATCTGCACTTCCTTATGCTAATGGAGCCCTTCACCTTGGACACTTGGCAGGAGCATATCTGCCTGCAGATATCTATGTACGTTACTTACGCTTATTAGGAAAAGACGTATTGTTTGTCTGTGGTTCAGATGAACATGGAGCAGCAATTACCATCAGAGCAAAGAAGGAAGGTATTTCACCAAGAGATATCATCGATAAGTATCACGAACTGAATAAGGCGACTTTTGAAAAATTAGGCATCTCTTTCGATATTTATCACAGAACCAGTGATCCACTACATCATGAAACCGCTCAAGAGTTTTTTAAAAAATTATATGATAAAGGAGGAGAGTTTGAAGAGCGAACGAATGACCAATATTACGATCAAGAATTCGATCAATTTCTAGCAGATCGATACATCACAGGAACCTGTCCAAAGTGTAGCCATGAAGAAGCCTATGGCGATCAATGTGAAAACTGTGGATCTACCCTTTCACCAACAGAGCTCATCAATCCTAAATCCACACTTAGTGGAAACAAACCAATCTTAAAAACAACCACTCATTGGTTTTTTAAATTAGATAAACATGAAGTTTGGCTCAGAGAATGGATCAAAGAAGGAACGGTAGATGGTCAACCTCATCATGATCCTAAGACTTGGAAAAAGCATGTAGTTGGTCAATGCCTTAGTTGGATCGATGGAGAAGATGGATTACAACCAAGAGCAATTACTAGAGATTTAGATTGGGGAATTCCAGTTCCGGTAGAAGGTGGAGATGGGAAAGTTTTATACGTGTGGTTTGATGCACCGATTGGTTATATCTCTGCGACCAAACAATGGGCGAAAGACAATGGCAAAGATTGGAAAGATTATTGGCAATCAGATGAAGCAGAGTTGTACCACTTTATTGGAAAAGATAATATCGTTTTTCACTGTATTGTCTTTCCTGCAATGTTGAAAGCAGATGGTAATTATAATTTGCCAATCAACGTTCCTGCGAATCAGTTTTTAAATTTTGAAGGTAGAAAATTTTCAAAATCTAAAGGTTGGGGAATTGAACAACATCAATACTTGGAAGAATTTAAAGACTTTCCGAATAAGGAAGATGCTTTACGATATACTTTGATTCGAAATGCTCCGGAGAATAAAGATGCCGATTTTAAATGGGATGAGTTTGTAGATTTCCATGACAGTGAACTGGTTGGAAATCTTGGGAATTTTATCAATAGGGTAGCTGTCTTGACTAATAAATATTACGAAGGAAAAGTACCTAATGTAAGAGCTGATTCGGAACAAATAGAAGCAGTAAAAAAATTAGTCGCTCAGTTTCAAAAAAATGTGGAAGCTTTTAGATTTAGAGATTCTTTACAAACCTTTTTGGAGTTATCTTCTTTTGGAAATACTTATCTTCAAGATGTATCTCCCTGGAAAATATGGAAAGAAGATCCGGATAGTGAAGCAGTAAAAATTTGTCTCTATACTAGCTTGAGTATCGTCACGGTATTGAGTGTTTTATGTGAACCATTCATTCCTTTTTCTTCTAAAAAGATTAGAAAACTGATCAACTTACCAGAAGTAGGAAATGGAAGTTTACAAAACTTGTTGGATCAGTTAAATGTAGGAGAAGATTTAATTCCAGGAGGTCATCAATTAGGCGAACCTGAATTGCTTTTCGCAAAAATCAATGATCGTAAAGATGACAGCCGTCAGAAAATCATTGAAAAACAAAAAGCACATTTGGCAGCGATTCTCGAAGCAGAACAAGCGAACCAGCGAGAGCCAATCAAGCCAGAAATTACTTTTGATGATTTTACAAAAATAGATATTCGAACGGGGACGGTTGTCAAAGCAGAAGCAGTAGAAAAAGCAGATAAATTATTAAAACTAACGGTTGATATCGGATTAGAAACAAGAACGGTTTTGTCTGGAATTGCGAAGCAATTCAAACCAGAAGATGTTGTTGGTCAACAAGTTTTATTATTAGCAAATTTAGCTCCGCGGAAAATGAGAGGTGTCGTTTCTCAAGGAATGATCCTTATGGCCGAAGACGAAAATGGAAAATTGAGTTTTGTCCGCCCAGGTGAAGCTTGGGATAATGGACATGTTGTCAAGTAAATAAATATAAGTTAGCAAGTTAATAGGTTAGCAAAACATTGATAACCTATTAACTTGTTCTTCTATTAACTTAAAATCAGATGAATTTTAAAAAACTAAGGATCCCTTTATTTATTCTGAGTTTGCTTATGGCAACCATTTCTGGTTACATGATGTACAGTAAGTGGCAAGTAGAAGAGCTTTGGGGATATTTGCCTTTGTGGTTTTTTACTGGAGTATGGGGCACGATCGTATTGGGAGTTAATGCTTTCAAATCGAAGAAAGAGAATTCCAATAAACTGTTAGGTTTATCAACATTAGCTGGTGTTTTTCTGGCTTTAGGATTTCCACCTCTTCCATTCACTGCTTTGATGTTTATCGGGTTCGTTCCGCTTTTATTAGCCGAGCAAGAAATCTCGAATACTTCGGAAGGTGCAGCACCTTGGCGAGTTTTTAAATATGCTTATCATGCCTTCGTCGTTTGGAATATTCTAACCACTTATTGGGTAGGAAACACGGCTTTCGTTGCAGGTGTTTTTGCGATTTGGGTAAACTCTCTTTTGATGAGTATTCCAATCGTGCTTTTTCATTTGGTCAAAAGACGAATGCCGAACTTGACCTGGATATCATTGATTTCCTTTTGGTTGACTTTTGAATATGGGCATTTGTATCATGATTTGTCCTGGCCTTGGTTGACATTGGGCAATAGTTTATCGCAGTATCCAAGTTGGATACAATGGTATGAATACACTGGCGTTTTTGGCGGAACACTCTGGATATTATCAGGGAATGTTTTATTTTATAAAGTTGCGAGTAAATATTATTTTCATAAAGCAGGAATTACTTTGAAGAGTTTGGTGAAACCTTTCGCTTTGTTAATCCTGCCTATTGCGGTATCTCTTGGAATTTATTATACCTATACGGAAGAGGGGAGAGAAATAGAAGTTGTAGTTGCTCAACCTAATTTTGAGCCACATTACGAAAGGGCTAAATTTAATAAAAAAGACAAATATAAAATTCCAGCCAAGATATCTTATGATGCCGCTACTAAGGAAACAGATTATATTATTTATCCTGAAAGTAGCTTCAGTTCTTTGGATGAAAAAGGAATTTCAAATAATCAATTAATTAATGATTTACGAGGTTTTCTAAATAATAATTTCCCGAAAGCTAAGCTAATCATGGGGGTTGGCTCTTATCGTTTTTTTGAAGAAGGGGAATCACATACGCCTGCGATTCGGGAATATGATCGGAATGGAGAAACGCTTTATTATGAATCTTATAATACGGCATTTCAAATTTCTAATGAAGATAAAGAAGTGCAAATTTATCATAAGTCCATGTTGGTTCCGGGAGCAGAATTTTTCCCATTGAGAAACCTTTTCCCTTTTATGAAACCATTGGTTGATAAGCTAGGTGGTTCTGTTGAAGGTTTGGGAAAGCAAGAGCAGCGAGGCGTGTTTACATCAACGGATGGAACCAAAATAGCACCGGTCATTTGCTACGAGTCTGTTTATGGCGAGTACACTGCTGACTATGTTAATAAAGGTGCCAATGCTTTGGTTATCATGACTAATGATGGTTGGTGGGACAATACTGCTGGACATAAACAGCATATGCAGTTCGCTACTTTGCGAGCTATAGAAAATCGTAGAAGTATCGCCCGATCTGCTAATACTGGAATTTCTGGTTTTATCAATCAACGAGGAGATATTTCTCAAGCCTCGAATTATAATGAAATCGTTGCTTTAAATGGTAAAATCAGATTGAATAATCAAAGAACTTTTTATACTCAATATAAAGATTTGATCGCTCGGATCTCTTTGTTCTTATCGGCTTTAGTGCTTTTGAACTTAATTGCAAAAACCTGGTTAAAGCGAGTTGAAAAGTAACAACATTCCTATGTATGTTTCTAAAAAACTTTGTATTTAAAAACGGATATTCCTTAATTCTTGCTGGAGGATTAATTTTCTATTCTAGGGGATTGGACAATACTGCTTATGATCTCCAGTTTAGAGATACTTATTTTGTAATCCCGTTTCAATTGGTTTTCCTTTTAATCGCTTTTATTATTCTTGTTGTTAATTTGGGCTATTATTTTTTAGAAAAGAATAAATATGATTTAAATTCAAAAATTAAATCAGCGCATACTATTTCAGGAACAATTGCATTAATTATAGGTGTGATTTTGCTAAGGTCATTAATGAACAAGATGGATTTGAGTTTATGGTTCGGAATACCTGAGTACGATATTTTTGAATGGTATGGAAGAATAAGCTTGACATTTCTAGCCTTTGGCTTGTTGACTTTAATCTTGGTTGGATGGAATTTTACAAGAGCCTTACTAAAAGGCAAAAAGACATTCGAGTCTATGAGTGATGACTCCATCTTGGATAGTTAAAAAAACAAAGCCCAAGGAATTTACTTCCTCAGGCTATATAATTTTATATTCTTGATTTCTCTATTCTTTACATTCTCTTCATTCTTCCTCCACCTCGACCACCACGGCCACGCATTGAATGTTGGTGTTTCATTTGACCGCGATTAGTAATTGCTTTTTCAAATTGTTTGATTTGATCTTTCAGTTGAGGCTCCGTTACTTTTAGTTTTTTGATTTTACTAAAATGCATTTTTGCATTATTCCATTTTCCTTTAGAAGCATGGATATTAGCAAGCTGCAAACCAACCATTGCCTTTTCATTATCTGTTGGCAATTCAATTTCCTGAGCTCTGGTTAAGTACTTTTCAGCAGCATCGGTATCTTTATTATGCATTGCCATCGAACCTTTTAACAAGTAGTAAAAAGCTTGATTTGTTTTATAAAGCCAGTCTGGTTTAATCGTCAAAGCCAATCTTTTTTCAGCCTCATCCATTTGCATAGTCTGAACCATCATCGCTGCAGACTGCACCGTTCCTAATAAAATATAGCTGACCAATAAGCCAATCCCTGCTATAAGAAATGGGAAAGCGTACCAAAAACCAAAAGCAAAAGCTAGTGCTGTACCGCCGATAAGACAAAGCGCAATTAGCGCAAATTTCAAATATATATTGATTGTAAACATCTTTGTATAATTTTTTTATCTAAACAACTTACTCAATAACAATCGAAAAACCGATCTGTTCAATCACAAAGATAAGGAAAGACTTTAAGTTAGCAAGTATATAAGTTGTCAAGTTATCAATAGAGAGGGCTACATTGTCCACTTGCTAACATAGATACTTGTTCGATTGTTAACTTATTCAGTTAAAAGGGGTCGCCAATACCTTTTCCAATTCCGATATCTTTTCCTTGATCATCAGATCATTAGGTTTGAAAGACTTCGATTGGTTGAGAAAATTTCGGCAAGGTTCAATTTTCTGTTGTTTGAAATAGATATGAGCGATATTGAGTGCCGTCAAAGCATTATCATTTGGAGTACGAAGACCAATTTCAAGCGCTTGCTTGAGTTGATTTTCCGCTTCTTTGAGTTCCTCTTTTTGCAAAGTGATCATCCCTTTGGTAAAATGATAATAAGCTCGATGTTGTTTCGTGAGGAGATTAGGGCGTTTGATTTGATTGATTAAAACTTCTGCTTCGGGTATTTTTCCCTTTCTCAAAAGCGCAAAAGCGGCCCACACATTGCCAAAAAGAAAGTGGGTCAATAGGATAATAAAACTTGCCAGATATAAATACCAGGCAGCAGAAAAACCGATCCGAACATGAAGGAGAATCCCAAGGACTACGAAGAGTAATATAAGTAAGAAGCGAACTCGAGTATTCATAGTTGAAATATAGTGAAAATAGAAGCTTTGGACAAATTACATGGCTTACTTTTGAAAAACATCTGATTACAGATCTACTTCAGCACATCACTCCGATTCAACAACATCCAATTTCCTTTTACTTCAATATAAGTCCCCTTGTCGAAAACTTGAGAAAAATGCTCTTCGTAAAATTTTTTAGAATGCTCAATGTCTTTCTCATTAAAAGCTAAGCGATTGTACATGATCAAACCATCCGGTTTCGTCATCTCTTGCAATCGGTTTAAAAAATCTTCATTTTCAAAATGCAAAGGAATTAGATCATCACAAAATACATCCATGATGACCAAATCAAATTGTTTTTCACATTGAAGAGCATAGAGAAATGCATCTGTACAAACTAGGTCAAAGTTAGAAGACAATTCATCCATTACATACTTATTGGCCAGGTATAAAACCTCTTCATCTATTTCGACTCCAGTATAATGGTATTTTTTGTTATGTTTTTTTTCTAAAATAAGAGGGACACTGGCAAGGCCAAACCCAAGGATGAGTACCCGTTCGATGGATAATTTTTCGAGATCAATTTTTTTAAAAGCTTCTCCAAAATTATCATAAAGATCTTCAAAGGAATAGATGGCATTTGCCGTACACAATTGATACCTACCTTCTCGCAGGCTTACATAAAGATGAGGATTGTATTCACTAGAAACACTTTCGATGTGTAATTCCGAAATATAACTAAGCCATTTTTTCCAGAGCGGTTGTTTCATGCATCTTTATTCACTGATGGTAGACTTATCCCAACGACGATGTTTGGCACTTTGCTGAAAAACATTTTCAAGGATTGCTTTTTCCTGATCGTCGAGTTCTTTGCTACGTCGAGCCATGACTCTTTCTGCTGTTTCAAAAGCCTTTTGAATCGTATAAGTCGAATAGCCATTGGCTCCTCCCCATGAAAAAGATGGAATAAAATTTCGAGGGAAACCATCACCAAAAACATTAGCAGAAACGCCGACAACTGTTCCAGTATTGAACATGGTATTGATGCCACATTTAGAATGATCTCCCATGATCAATCCACAGAATTGTTGACCAGTAGAAAGAAAGCGTTCACTTTCGTAATTCCATAATTTTACTTCAGCATAATTATTTTTCAAATTTGAAGTATTGGTATCAGCACCAATATTACACCAGGTACCAAGAACAGAATTGCCAAGATAACCATCATGACCTTTGTTTGAGTAACCAGTCAATATGGAATTTGAAACTTCTCCTCCAACTTTTGAATGCGGACCAATGGTAGTTGGGCCATAAACTTTAGCACCCATTTTGATCGTGGAATGATCACAAAGCGCAAGTGGTCCTCTGATCATCGCACCTTCCATAACTCTAGCATTTTTTCCAATATAAATTGGACCTTCGCTAGCGTTGAGAATCGCGCATTCTACCACAGCTCCTTCTTCTATGAAAACATTTTCAGGACTGATAACCCGGTTGGTTTCAGAGATAGGTTGAGAGGTTCTTTCTTTTGTCAAAAAATTAAAATCTTCTTCGATAGCTTGACCATTTAAGGTAAACAGTTCCCAAAGATTTGTGATTTTGATAAAAGGAGTTTCTTCTACATCGAAACCCTGAAGCTCTTCTATTTCTTCGTCTCGGATTAGATGCTCAAACTGATCAGCATTGAGCCGAGCAGCAATTAATTCTCCATCCTGAAGTAATGCTTCATTGAATTCGAGTTGTTCGATTAATCGGCAAAGCCACTCGGAAGGCAGCGCAGATCCATTGATAACAAAGTTATCTTCTGAGATATTGATTGGATACTTCTTGGTCAGATAATCTTGCGTGATGTAGGAAACTTCGGCGCCAAGCCATTGAGTCCACTTCTCGCTAATCGAAAGTATACCGATTCTTAGGTCAGCAACAGGACGAGTAAAGGTGAGAGGGAGTAAATTCTCTCTAGTATCACTGTCAAATAAAATGACGTTTTTCATAGTCTAAAATAAGCGATTGTGCTAAAGAACAAATTGAAGTTGTTCAAGAATGTGTTCTGAAAATAGTTGCAAGTGTCCTGATGTAAAATCGGGAAACGATCCTTCTTTTTTTTCGTAGCCGTAGCTAGGGGAATAAAAAGAGAAGAAGTAAATAGGAATCAATGACTTGTAAATAATTCATCAATTCATTTTTGAATAACTTCATTAAATAAGGAACAAAAGGCGAATTTACGCTTAAATTATTTGAACAACGATTTTTGCAATAAAAAAAGTCCTGCTGAATGATCAGCAGGACTTTTTTATGGAAATTGAAATTTAGATTAGCTCTTTTCCTTGTTAGCAAATTTACTACTACCAAATTTCTTGTTAAATTTATCAATACGTCCAGCAGTATCGACGAATTTCATTTTTCCAGTAAAGAAAGGGTGTGAAGTAGATGAAATCTCCATTTTAATCAATGGATATTCGTTACCATCTTCCCATGTTACTTTGTCAGCTGTAGGAGCACATGATTTAGTCATGAATTGGTCTCCGTTAGACAAATCTTGGAAAATTACCTTTCTATAGTTCGTTGGATGAATATCTTTTTTCATTTTATAGTATATTTCTAGTAAAATCTAATTTTGGACTGCAAAGATAATACTTTTTTATTGATAATGAAAGACTTTGTGTAAAAACATTAGCACAATTCTAGGAATCAAATTTACACAGGAATTTACACAATTTTGCTAGTTTACTTGAGTTTTAATCATTCCAAGACAATTCAAGGCCAATTTATAAAGTGTAAAGTATCTAAAAATTTATAGACCTTTAAGTAGATGAAGTGGAAGATTTACATATGTTTAATATTCTGTTGCAGGCTTTTGTCTGCCCAATCATTGGTATGTGATGGGGCCTTCTTTCTATCGCTCGCCAATAATGGCCCTTCTGTTTTCTATAGAGTCGAAATTGATCCAAATACCAATGATGTCTTGTTTTCTCCTTTATCAGGAGGAAACGCTGGGATGACTTTGAATGCGATAGGTTACCGATCAACCGATAATTATATTTATGGAATACAATTAGGAACCTCAAATCTAGTCCAGATTAATGCAGTTGGTGATGCTACGGTGATTACGGATTTACCGGATTTGAATTTAGCTTATGGATATTTTGCCGGAGAGGTCTCAGCAGATGGTCAGTTTTTATATTTGCTAGGTTCAGGAGGAAATCCTTATGTTACCCGTGTTTTAGTAAAAGTAAATCTGGATGATTATTCCGTTTCTTCTGTAGATATTCCGAATGCAGGAACGGTACAGGTTCTTTGTACTGATTTTAGTTTTGATCCGACCGATGGTACTTTATATGGCTTTGATATGTTTGACAATCGCTTGATCATTATTGATCCGGTGACTGGTTTTATAGATGAGACCACTTATCCAACGACTAATGTGGCGGATGCAATGGGAGGACTTTTTTTTGATGCTTTTGGAAATTTATATGGTTATGGAAATCAGATCAATAGTGGCGTTTCTAATACGCTTTTTAGTTTTGATAAAAATACCGGAGTACTGATGCAAGAAGCTATTGGGCCAACAGCTAGTGAAAAAGATGGATGTGCTTGTCCTTATACCATTGATTTGACAAAGATAGTTTATCCTGAAGTAGCCTTTCCATGTACCGAGGTGACTTATGTTTTTGAAATTGCAAATGCTTCTGCTTTAGATCAAATCGGCATAGATTTTTTAGATGAAATGCCTCCGGAATTAACGATCACTGAAATTCTGCAAAATCCTTTTGGTGGAAATATCATCAGTGGTGTTGGCTCGAATATTTTATCTATTGAAAACATTACTGTCCCGCTTGGAATTGATAGCATCATCGTTCGAGCTGAAGTGGCTCCGAATGCTGAAGGTATTTATAAAAACCAGGCAAGCCTTACCAATTTACCTGTTGGCCTTGGAGGTGAAACGTTTAGCGATGATCCCAAAACACTAGTGATTGATGATTCCACAGAATTGGAAATTATTCCTCTTTTTGTTGATCTAGAAAATGATACCATTGGAATTTGTAATGACGATTCTTTGGTTTTAAATGCTGCAACTTATGGCGTTACCTATTTGTGGAATGACGGAAGTACCGATTCTGTAAATGTAGTGGACTCCGAAGGATTATATTGGGTCGAAGTGATGAGTGGATGTGAGACGGTTTATGATACGATCTATGTTACTGAAAATGGATTAGACATTAATTTAGGGCCAGACCTGGAAATAGAATTGGGTGATAGTGTCTTACTAAACTCTTCGATCGATGGGAATCCAGTTTTATTATGGCTAGATCCGCTTGGGAATTCTCTATCTTGCTTGACTTGTCCAGAGCCTTATGCTCGTCCTTTCTTTGATGTAGAATATATTCTTTCTGGAACTGATGAGTTTGGTTGTTATGATGAAGATGATATTCAGATAAGAGTCAATAAAGATCGTGCAGTATATATCGCAAATATTTTTACGCCAAACTTTGACGGTGTCAATGACATATTTTATATCCAAGGAAAGGGTTTAGGTTTTATAAAAACATTTAAAATATTCAATCGCTGGGGTGCTGTCGTCTTTGAATCCTCAGGAGGAATCATCAATGATGATAGTCACGGTTGGGATGGAAGGTTCAAAGGTAAAGATTTGAACAGCGCAGTTTTCGTTTATTACGCAGAAGTAGAATACCTTGATGGGGTAGTGGAAGTTTTTGCGGGAGATGTGACCTTGGTGAAGTAAGGAAGCAGTTTTTTAAATGTCTTTGATTCTCATTCGTTACATAAGTGGAATCTTAAAATAGAACTTTAGTAAAAATCAATTATAAATTTAATTCTGAAACCAAATGTGAAGAGAATGGCCTTTTAATTTTTAATAAAAAAAGCCGAAAACTTTTCAGCTTTCAGCTTTGGGATAATAGAGAATGAGAAAAAATGATATGTATTTAAGATTCTATGAATCTTGTTCTAAGTAAGGTTTTAGTCCCTCTTCGAAAATAGATTTCCATCCTGCAGATAATTCTGATTGTAACTCATTCGAGATACTACCAAATACAGTGTCAGAGAGTTTTAGTGTCGTTTTATTGGCACCCTTAGCTTCCAATTCGATCTTCGTAAAAGAAATAGCTGGACCTCCATGCTCTGGACTTAAATGACCTTTGAGTTGGAGCGAGTTTGGCGCATCGAGCGCAATGACAGAAGCCCATACGAGCCCTTCATTTTTTCCTGCATTTTCATACATCAATCCACCGAGTTTGGACTCAAGCACAAAGTCTATGGTTTTGGGACTATTCATAAAATCCTTTTTCCACCACTTGCTTATCTCTTGGGTGAGTGCTTGCCAGACGCGAAGTTTTTTAACGTTGATTTTCATTTCAATAAAGACCGTTGTCGTTGTGATGGTCTTGTCAGTTTGACTCATATCATCAGATGTTTGTTCAGTCAGCATCCTTAGTTGGATAAGGTTGCCTACCCACTGTTCGTAGGTTTGCTGAATGGGCTTTGTATTTAGATGATTCCATCTGAATTTACCTTCTCTTCTGACGGTAATCAGATCAGCTTTTTCTAATACGCCCAAGTGTTTCATGACAGCGTAGCGTGAGAGGTCTGCGAATTGTAAGCTGAGTTCTCCAGTCGTATGTGGCGCTTTCTTTAGTAAGTTAAGAATGTTCCTACGAGTCGGGTCAGCTAAAGCCTTCCATATCATATTAGACTATTCAACATGTTACCTTTTAGTAACATGTCAAAAGTATTAATATTTAACGATCTGACAAAGCATTTTTATAAATTTTTGGTAATTGTTAATAACTTTTCCAAAAAACTACCGTAGGGGAGCGGAAAACCTGATTTTAGAAGAAAGGAATACCCTTTAATTAGAGGTGGACGGATTTTTAAAATATCAACGGAGTCTGAAACCTCTCAAGATTTTGTATCTTTAAACACATAGAATTTATAAAACCCTTCATTATGAAAAATTTCATTTACCTATTTCTTTCAATTTTAAGCTTATCTATTTTTCAATGCACCTCTTCCACAGGGAAAGAAGAAAACCAACCTTCGGTGAGTAAGGAGGAAGTTTCAGAATTGGGGATTATCAAGATAAATGTAACTGGAGCGGCGGCAGCAATACCATTGTTTAAAGAAGGCCTTTTGCTCATGCATAGTTTTGAATATGAAGATGCTGCTGAAAAATTTGCTGAAGCTCAAAAATTAGACTCTACTTTTGTGATGGCATATTGGGGAGAAGCGATGACTAAAAATCATCCGCTTTGGAGAGCCCAATTTACTGATGATGCGCAAGCTATTTTAAATAGATTGGCACCAAGCACGGAGGAAAGAATGGAGATGGCCCAAACGGAATTTGAAAAAGATATGTTAGAAGGAGCAGAGCTGTTGTTTGGAGATGGCGTAAAAGAAGATCGGGATATTTTATATCGAGATCATATGGAAAAGTTGAGTGAAAAATACCCGGATAATCATGAAGTAGAATCGCTTTATGCTTTGTCATTATTAGGTTCAGTAAAAGGAGGAAGAGATTATGAGGTTTACGGAAAAGCAGCGGCTATTGCAAAAGGAATCATGGCAGAAAATAGCCAACATCCTGGAGCACTTCACTACATGATCCATTCTTACGATGATCCAGAACATGCATTCAAAGCTTTGGATGCTGCGAATAATTATTCGAAAGTTGCACCTGATGCTGGCCATGCTTTACACATGCCGTCGCATATTTATATTGCGCTGGGAATGTGGGATGAAGTGATCAGTAGTAATATCGTTTCCTATGACGCTACAATTGAACGAATGAAACGAAAAGGATTGGACAATGATGCTTTGGGGTATCATGCTTATAAGTGGACGATGTATGCCTTGATGCAAAAAGGGGAGTTTGAAAAAGCAAGAGAGTATGTAGAAACGATGAAGAAGAATTGTTATGAAAAACCATCGCCTAGAGCAAGAACACACTTTGTACAAATGCGAGCATTATATTTAAATGAAACAGGAAACTGGGATGATCCTTTGGTAAAAGATACAGTAAGTACTGATGATTTGATCATTGCGATTCAAGCGGTTCAGGATTTAACGGATGGAATGGCAGCTTATGAGGCCAATGATAAAAAAGCACTTTCTAAAAAAATTGCTAGTCTAGATAAAGGAATTAGAAATGCAAAAACAGAAGTCATTACTAAAGGTGGAAAAATGTGTAGTGGCGTAGCTTATTACAAACAATTGCCCAACCAACAAGATATCAATAGGTCACAAATTATTTTGGATGAGTTGATTGCAATGCATGCCCTTTTGGAAAATAATGAAACGAAAGCCATCGCTGCAATGAAACGTGCCGTTGATTTAGAAGATCAAACAAGCTTCGCTTTTGGGCCTCCAGAAGTCGTAAAACCATCGCCAGAATTGTATGGTGAATTTCTTCTGAAGAAAGGGGATAGAAAAGGAGCGATCGCTATGTTCGAAAAAGTGTTGGAACGTGCACCAAAAAGAAGAATCGCGACGGCACACTTAGAAAAGCTAAAAGCCTTAGGGTTAAAATAAAACAAAATCACATTGATTGCTGATGTAATTATTCTTTGAATTTAAATCAGCAATCAACGTGATTTATTTGGGATATAAAAAAGAAATTAAGCAGGGCTTTCATATTCACTCATTGACCCATTTGCTCATCCACTCATTTATATTCACTACTCCCAACCCGAAAAAAAAGCATCCTCAAAATGCACAATCTCCGGATCAGTATTTTTCAAAACAATAGAAATAATATCAAAGCGAATCTCCCATTCGTGATTGATCTGTTCCATGTAAGCACTAGCTGCATCAGACATCAATCGTCTTTTATGTTCATCAACAGCTAATTCAGGTTCTCCAAAAAAATCAGTACTCCTTGTTTTTACTTCTATAAAAACAAGGATTTGTCCATTCATAGCGATAATATCTATCTCTGCGCGACTAAAACGCCAATTCGTTTCCAGAATCTGATACCCTTTTTTTAAGAGGAAGTCTTTAGCCATGGATTCCCCGCGATTTCCTGTTTCAATATTCTTGGACATTCTGACTCTTTTTTGAAAGATAATTAAAATTGAGAAAAAGATGATTACTTTTGCATCGCCAAATTGAAAACCTACCCTGCTCTAATATTGACGATCATTTTAAAATAGAAATATGTTAAATCGGAAAAATCCAACAGAAACGAAAGCCTGGAAATCTTTAGAAGAACATTTTAAAGCGATAAAAGATACGCATATGCGAGACTTGTTTGCCCGGGATGAAAAAAGATTTGAACGATTTTCTATTCAGATGGAGGACCTTTTAGTCGATTTTTCTAAAAATAGAATAACTAATGAGACGCTTGATCTTTTGGTTCAATTAGCAGAAGAGTGTCAATTGAAGGATGGAATCGAGCAGATGTATTCTGGAGCAATGATCAATGAGACAGAGCAAAGATCGGTGTTGCATACGGCACTTCGGAATCGTTCGAATACACCCGTTGAGGTAAACGGTGAAGATGTGATGCCTCAGATTAATTCGGTGTTAGAACAGGTTGAAAATTTCTCAAAATCAATACAATCAGGATCGTGGAAAGGTTATACCGGAAAGCGAATCACGGATATAGTGAACATCGGAATCGGAGGATCTGATTTAGGTTTAGTAATGGCGACCGAAGCATTAAAACCTTACTGGGCAGAAAACATTCAAGCGCATTTTGTTTCTAATGTCGATGGAACACATATCGCAGAAGTTCTCAAAAAAGTGAATACAGAAACCACACTTTTTGTGATTGCTTCCAAATCTTTTACAACGCAAGAAACAATGGCCAATGCTTTTACCGCAAGAGATTGGTTTTTGAAAGAAGCGAAGGAGGAAGTTTTTGTAGCGAAACATTTTGTAGCTGTTTCTACTAATGAAAATGGAGTTAAAAAATTCGGAATTGCTCCAGAAAATATGTTTGTATTTTGGTCTTGGGTAGGAGGGAGGTATTCCCTGTCTTCGGCTATCGGATTGACGATTGCATGTACGATAGGCTTTGAAAATTTTTCCAAATTATTGGAAGGTTTGCATTCGATGGATCAACATTTTAGAAACACTCCGTTTAAAGAAAATATTCCTGTGCTGCTTGCTTTGATTGGAATTTGGTATAACAATTTCTTTGGTGCAGAGTCGGAAGCTATCCTACCTTATGATCAATACCTTCACCGTTTTGCAGCATACTTCCAACAAGCAAATATGGAAAGTAACGGAAAGTATGTAGATCGTTCTGGTGAAAAAGTAAATTACCAAACGGGACCAATCATTTGGGGGGAGCCAGGAACAAATGGGCAACATGCTTTTTATCAGTTAATCCATCAAGGAACGAAATTAATTCCTTGTGATTTTATAGCTCCAGCGATTTCTCATAATCCAATTGGAACGCATCATAATATTTTGTTGTCTAATTATTTTGCACAAACAGAAGCCTTGATGAAAGGTAAAAATTATGCAGAAGTAGAAGCTGAATTAAAAGCTGCGGGTAAATCTGAATCTGAGATTTCAGAACTAGCTCCTTTCAAAGTTTTTGAAGGTAACCGGCCAACGAATTCTATTTTAATAAAAAAAATTACGCCTTACGAACTCGGACAATTAATAGCTTTGTACGAGCATAAAATTTATACTCAGGGCGTCATCTGGAATGTTTTTAGTTTTGATCAATGGGGCGTTCAATTAGGAAAAGAATTGGCGAATAAAATCCTCCCAGAATTAAATGGAAAAGATGAGGTTCAGACGCATGACAGTTCGACCAATGGATTGATCAATGCTTTTAAAATGATGAGTGAAAAATAGGTGTAAGTAACATTGGTTTCAGAGCATGTCCAGAAGGAGTATGAGTGCTAAGAATTAAGGTTTTTTGATTTCAGGTGTAGCTCAAGGCATTGGCCTCCATCGAAAATCACAACTCGTTAATCCTTGCTCATAAATCAATCTAAAGCATGGTTTTTTCAAGGAATTATTAAAAAAGGTTATTCTTCTCAAACCTAGTATAAGCAGCTCAAATAGTCAAATAAGCTCCCAAAATCAATTCAATCTTACCTTTTCTAACAAAAAATACCCTAAATAGGAGATAAACGGCTCATGGTTTATTTGTAATTTTGCAAGAGTGATGGATCAGAATTATTTATTATTAATTTCTGTCAAATAACTTACTACTTATAAATCGTTACAAAATGAGATCAGCCGCTACACATAAACTCTTAGGAGTTATACTACTCCTATGTATCCTTCCAGGTATGGCCATAGGCCAATATTATATCAATTTTTCCAGTAATCTTCCAGATGACGATGCTTCTTTTCAAACGAAAGACGTACTTGCTGTTGACATCGATAATGATGGAGATTTGGATATTATTCTAGCCAATGAATTTCAAAATAATGTGGTTCTTTTGAATAATGGTCAAGGCCTTTTTACGAGAGGAAATGTGGGGATTCCGACAGAAGAAGAACATGATAGCGAAGCGATTGCGATTGCTGATTTTAGTATGAATGGAAGTCAGGATTTAATCTTTGTAAGTGAAGATGATTTTGAGCATGAATATTATTGGAATAATGGAGGAGGGAGTTTTACAGAGCCACCATTGTTTTTGCCATATACAACTTGTCGCGCAGCTTTAGGAAAAGATTTCAATGGCGATAATATTCCAGATTTAATGCTTGGGAATAATGGTCAAAATATGATGTTGATTAATAATGGAGCCGGTGAATTTATAAATGAGACTTTCGATCGGATTCCTTTTTTGGATGATCTGACACAAGACCTTGCGATGAGTGATGTAGATGGTGACGGTGATATGGATATTTTTGTTGCTAATGAAGATGTTAATCGCTTGCTCATCAATAATGGTTCAAATGTTTATTTGGATGAGTCATCGAGTCGTTTACCACAAGGATTAAATATTGATAGTCGAACGGTGCTTTTTGAAGATGTAGATTTAGATGGCGATGATGATATTTATTTATGTAATGTAGAATTTTCGGCTGGAAAAGATGCAAAGAATCGCTTGTTTCTAAATGATGGACAAGGTTATTTTAATGACGTAACAGAAGCATACCTTCCTTCTTATACTGACCAAACTTTAGATGCGGCATTTACGGATTTTAATTTTGATGGATATCCTGATATTATTGTTGCAAACGTGTTGGGGATTCCAATGTTTGCTTATATCAATAATGGAAATGGAAAATATACCGAATCAACTAATTTGATTTTAGGTTCGATGGACCCTGTTGAAGCTTTTGGGATTGTGGCGGCAGATTTCAATGGCGATGGTTATGAAGACCTGTATGTTTGCAATCGAGAAGGAAAAGATGTTTTATTGATTCGTGATCCAAGTGTTTTGTCGAATAATAATTTGAAAAAATTGGAAGCAAATCTTTATCCCAATCCAGTAACAGATAATTTTATTTTAGAAGGTGAATTTTCAAATCAAGAATGGACTTTTCAGTTGTTTGACACAAATGGAAAAATGATCAGAACGCTTGAACCCAATGAAGTTTCTAATCACCGTTTTGAGTTTAACACTCCTGATGATTTAGCGAATGGAGTTTATTTTTTAAATGCAAAATCAACTGAAGAGGTAGGTGCTTTTAGACTAGTTGTTTATAAGTAGACATTAGAGAATTTTTAAAAAGCTATTCTGAGCACTTCTCTTTTTCTTTGTGGTATTACAAACCGCAGAGAAAAAGAGGATACGCTGAGGCAATACAATTTTATAAAAACACAAAATTGGTTATCTATGTGTTTTATCCATAAAATCCCACCTTTCGTATAATCATTTCCACTACTAAAACGTTTCTATACTTATCTTAAAGTAACCAATTGAGTTTGCAAACGTCTTTCTACTGAAAGACATTTGAATAAATATATCCTTTACGATGAAAAATACCATTTATACAACCATTTTACTATCCCTGTTTTTGTTTTCATGTAAAACTAATACTCGGGTAACACCCTACGAGTACGCCTTACTGAGCGCTCATGTATATAATGATGGAACGAAACAATTGCCTGAGAAATTCGAATCCTATGCGATGTATGAGGAAAAAGAAAAAACCTGGGGTTCTAGTATAAGTAGCTTTATCAGTAATTTGGATGTTGAAAAAGTTGTTCAGTTAAGTAAAGAAGATGAGAAAGAAGATTTGATCGGTTACTTGGCGATGAAAGCTATCGCTGGAGGAGGCTACTATGGGCAGGCTTATTTGGATCGAAATACCAACCAAATAATTATAGCACATCGAGGGACTGATAATCTGATTAATACTTTTACGGAAGGAAGCAAAAGTGATGAAAAATTAGGCACTCGATTATTAGAAATTGTAAGAGATCTTGATGACTATTATGAAATATTTTCTGGGAAAATACCAAGAGAACAATTTAAGGAAGCGAAAGCGTTTACCAAAAAAGTAAAAAGTGCTTACAAAAAACAATTTAATGAAGAGCCTAATATTGTCCATACTGGACATTCCTTGGGCGCAGTCTTAGCCGAATTATGTGCAGTCGAAGATAATTGTAAAGCAATCACTTTTGAAAGTCCTGGAACAGCACCTTTGATGAAAGAGTTAGGTTCACTTTCTTATGGAAGATTTGATTATAAAAAATTCGACCCTAAAAAAGTGGATATCACAACCTATAATGCAGAA
>CAKZTD010000177.1 GCA_937921595.1 uncultured Saprospiraceae bacterium | reverse complement strand
ATTATCTATTTGATCAGCAGCTCGTCTTGCATCACCTTGATGGTCAACATCATAGGGATTTCTCAATTTGGAAGAGGAAGCGTTCGCATATCTTTGCGCTCGATCAAAATCATAACTAGATTCTCCTCCTCCATATTTAGCTTCTATTCCACCTGTCATGATTTGAACCTGATCAATGTTTGATGCGGGGATAATCGCACCACTCACTCTGATTCCGTCAATATAATAATCAGTAGCATCGGGACGTGAACCTTTGACCGATACTCCATCACCTTCGTCCAATTGCGATAACCCAGCGGTCGATGCAGCTAGAGAGCTTATGTTTTTAGAAGGTAAATGCCTAATCTGATTAGAAGTTATTGTTCCTCCACTTGTTGTTTGATCCTGATCAATCATTGGGACTTTATAATTAGTAACAACTATTTCATTTAAGGAAGCAGACATAGAAGAAACGGGTGCTTCATTTCGATCCTCTGTAATACTTTTTTCGGTCAAATCTGCGATAGCATTTTCAAAAGAAGGAGGAGGAAGTATCGTTTTTCCATTGACAGCAATCTTATCTAATAATCTTTTTTCTGGTTCGATCACTAGTTCCTCTTCAGCTTCTTTCTTCAGGTGTTCCGTCAAAGACTGGATAGGTTTTTCATTATAAAACTTAAAGTCCTGAATGTCATCCTTGCCATCATAAATTTCGATAATTTTAGAAGCCAATACTTCATTGCTCTTCCCTAGAAGATCAACCAAATACGATCCGGCCGGTATATTATAAATGGCAAAACCACCCTTCTTATCAGTTGTATATTCCAATCTTTGATCATCTTTATCTCTAATTTTAAATTTGCAGGTTGTACAAATTTCAGCATTTTGATTATACATGATTCCACTGAAATTACCTTTTTTACTTTCCATGAAAATATTATGGTTTGTTCCGAAATCCTGTACCCCAATTCGACCTATTTCTACTCCATCTTTTTTAGCAAATACTCTTACTGCATAACTGGAAAGCCTAATGTCTTCAAGAATATATCGCCCATTTTCATCTGTCCATACTTTTTTACTATTCGAAGAAGTTCTTATTTCGACTCCTGGTATGGGGCGATTGGATCGATCGAATACTAATCCTGAAACAATCATTCGTTCTTTAATAATATCGTGATCTACAAGGGGTGCTTCCTGCAACACCGTTTCCCATTCAAACCGTCTCCATCCATGTGTCATCATTAATAAATCAAGTGCTGCATCAGAATCCGCTTCTTCTTCTTCAAAATAAAAATTAGGTTCATGAATCTCACCTTTGAGCTCACCTTCCAATAGCACCTTTGACAAGATATGCCCTTGTTTGTCATCAGCATAAGTCAATAGTTTATCATCCGAAGCAGACAGCGAAAAACTTCCTTCTACCCCATTTCCATTTTCATCTTTGACTAAAACTTCTAATTCTACTTTTTCTTTTGGACCATAAACTTCTTTATCTGTTTTCACCTCGATGCTTAGCTTTTTATGTTTATTTAAAAAGACTAAACGTTCGCATAGGGCTATTTTAGCATCATTAAAAACAGTGAGACGACATATTCCAATTGGAAATTCTGATGTTGGAATTCTTAGCTTTTCGGTCTGATCAGCTTTTATCGTTCTAGAGTAATAAATGGAATCTCCGGCCTGAGCAATCAAGTGAAGATCCGATTGGATATTTTTTTTAATTAAAACATCCAGATAATCTTTTCTTTGAACTTCGACATTTAAACTTACCCCTTTCTCATTTATGTCTGGCAATTCATAAATCTCAAAAACACCTTCTGGCTTAGTAATTCTAGCCGTATATCTTTCGTTCAATTCTGGGTAAAAATCAAACTTCCCCATACCATTATGTAGGCTTGAGAAACCGGTCATCACTTCTCCTTGATCGTTTACAATTAATCCTTTTACATCAGCTGGTTTTCCAAATTCGTTCAATGCTTCAAAAGCTACGAAAGTATGTTGCCCATCAATCATATCACCTCCTTCTGGGAAAAAAGCCAATTCAATATTCCCCAAAACGATGGGAGCTGATCTCGAAATAGACTCTGTCAATCCTCGATAAGGAATCATTACATTTAATATCACATCGTTAGTCGACAGGGAATCAGGCAAGGTAAAGATTACCTTCGATGCTCCCTCAAAATCGGTTTGACCTTTTGCTTTTAAAAATTCATCTCCTTTTATATTCACAACAAAATCAAAATCAGAAAATCGAAGAGGATTATTGTCTAGACTTTCCAAAGTCAAATCCGCCACTACATCATCATTTGCACCGTAAGCTTTTTTCTCAAACTCTAAAGTCATATTCAAGTTTGGCAATATTACCTGTTGGACTTGAATCTCTTTTTTAAAAAAAGTACCCGTTTTTTTCTGCCAATTTGTAAATGCTTTGATGGTATATATTCCTCCTTTATTCTGAGGTAAAACAAAATTCCCTCTTGCCTCTCCACTATGGCATACTAATCTAAAAGAATCCTGAATCGTTCCATTCGGTTTATACAATTCAACATTTAAAACTTCACTCACCCCCTTGGAAGTACGAGTATTCGAATCCTTGATATAAGCTTGAAACCAGATCATTTCTCCTGGCCGATAAAAGCTTCGATCTATATGCAGATAAGAAAATTCTTCTTGAAGATGATCCGAATTATTTTTCAATTTCGAAATCACAGATTCAACCAAAGGATGATGATTGATTTTAAAAAATGTAGTTGCGGTAAAAGTAAGAACGGTTAGAAGAATGAATAGTAAGTTTCGCTTTTTCATATGCTTTATTTTTAATGTAGGAATCGTAGAATGTGAGAATGGGCTAGCTCATAATTTCAATTTGATATCAAACTAAATCTCCTTATTTAATCAATTGAAATTATCGTGTTCAAGCATTCCATTTTTCGTAGACAGGAAAAAGCACTTAAATATCAATACAATAATTCGACTTTAAAAGATAGAATACCTAAAGGGTTTACAGGCAGATGGTCAATGGTGCTTTTCATTGAGTGAGTTCTGGAATCCGGGAGTGTTTGGAATAAGTGAAAGATGGAACAAGTAAATGGTTTAGCTCAAAACTTCAGTAGGCTTTCAAAATAAATCACCTTAATTCAAATTCAATCATTCAAAATTCTTGCATTCAAGGATTTCTCCCCTTTCTTGTATAGGATGCATATTTTTCAAAAATTACATAAATTCAATAAAAAGAAAACTACAACTGAGTAAAAATGATCCATATTCAAAAAAAATATAACTTTTACAAAGGCAAATATTGCTTTTCTAAGATGTATAGGATATATTTGTAATCTATTGGTAACGAATACTTTATAAAACACTATAAAAATGAAGAAGCAAGCTTCACATCGAAAGTATAATTTCCCAGATGCTGACCTTTATCTACAATCTATGGAGCGTCTAAAATATGCTGCTCGTGATAAAAAGCAGTTTGATCAATATGGTTATCGAGCAGATCGGATGAAAAAATTTATCACTATGTGTGATAAATTTAGAGGACTTCCTGATGATGATGAATTGGTAGGTGATCAAATGGTCGTTACTGAAAAGAAGTATGCTGCTGCTGAAAAACTCAAAACTGCCATTCGAAGTTTGATGACAAGAGTAGCGATGAAATTTAATAATCGTACCGGTCGATATCGTAAATTCGGAACCGCGAAAATCGGAGATATGACTGATGCTCAATTGTTGTTTTGTGGTCGAAGAGTTGCCAGGGTTGCCAGACAACAAGCGGATTTCCTGGATGATGTAGGCGTCAATGAAAATAGTATCCTAAGAGTAACTGACGCTTGTCGTGCTTTTGAAAATGCCTTGAATATTCAACAAGATAAAGTAGCTGATCGTGATATTTCTGTCGAGCGTAGAATCGATCAGGGGAATGCACTTTATGATGAGTTGGTGACCCTCTGCAATATTGGGAAAGATATTTGGGTAGAAACGGATCTTGCTAAATATGAGAATTATACCATTTACGAAAGTAATAATGACCA
>CAKZTD010000176.1 GCA_937921595.1 uncultured Saprospiraceae bacterium | reverse complement strand
GAAGTGTAAGATGGACTGATCAAAGTATCCACATAAAACTTACTATCCGTCAACTCCGCCATAGATATCAACCGTTCTTTACATTCTTTTGCTTGAGAGTTTGTTTCACGAGAAAGGTAGCCTTGGATTTGATGAATGTAGGTTCCAAAACCATATTTTTGAGAGATCCAACGTAAGAGATCAAATGCGCCTAAACTTTCAAACGTATGTGCTGAAAATGCGATCACAGAAGGCCTCCAACTTTTCGTTTTTTCTTTATCCGCTTTTTGTAAAAACACAGATAACTGTCTACTGAATTGAAAAATTACTCCTTGAAAAATCAAAGCCATACTTTTTTTATCCGGATTAAAATATGCGATCGAGAAGTATAAAATGATCATCATAAAAATCGCAATAAATGCATAAGCTGCATTCATAAAAAACATTAACCCAAAACAGGCGACCGCTCCAAAAAGTGAAATGATCCATCGAGATTTAAACCTTGGTCGATAGGATGGATCCGCTGCAAAATGATTTAAAAAAGAAATCAAACAAAGTGCTCCATAAGTCACCATAAAAAACATCGAAATGACTTGGGCTACACTATCTAAAGCTCCTGCCATAATAAAAACTGCAGCAATTAATATCGTAACAATGGAGGCATTGAATGGCTCTTCATTTTCTCCTTTTCCTTTGGCCAACCAACGGTTAAATTTTGGCGCAGGAAATATTTTATCTTTTGCGATTGCTTGCAATGTCCGAGGTGCAACCATGATAGATCCCAATGCGGAAGAGATCGTCGCTGCAGCCAAACCCAAAGGAATGATCCACCAGCCTTGCCAGGCGATATCTGCCATTACTAACTTGGTGGTATCCGCTAAATCATGGGGGCTTGCGGAGGATGTTAATTTATAGGCAATAAAAATATACACGATCATTCCTCCAATGGTACCTGCGAGTGTTCCTAAGGGTATTGATTTTCCCGGATCCTTTAAATCTCCTGATAGTCCTACCCCTGCTGTCATCCCCGTAAATGCTGGAAAGATAATCGCAAACACCGTAAAAAACCCAAGAGGAATCAAAGGACTTTGATCGTTATTGTTACTCGAATTATTGGAAGGTTTTGAAAGCGCTTCTTTGTCCACTGGTTGGGGAAGAACTACGGAATTACTATCTATTAATATAGTATCTGGTAATTGAAAAACTGTTTCTTCTACCTTATTCGTATCGGTATAAGAGGCATTGGCGATCGTTGCATTTGCTTGGAACTTTTGTGTTTGACTGTACTCTGTCGTTCCTGCAAAAAATGCAATCATTGAAACTGCTAGCGTAGCGACTACCACGTATAGTGCCTTTACACCAAGATCGGCGCCTTTGGATAATACGATAAATGTTAAGCCTAATAAAGCAGGAATTCCAATGGCTTGTTTTTGATTCATCAACCAGACCAACCATGCAGGTAAATCAAAGGTCGCAATCAGATATTCAAACAATGAGGTAAATGCTTCGGCAAAAGCCATGATATAAAATGCGACACTTATTCCCTGAGAGAGGTATAATGTTATCCCAATTGCAGAGCCAATCACTAAACCAAAGGAACGGGAAATAATGAAGTACTCGCCTCCTCCTTCTACTTTTTGATTGGTTGCGATTTCCGCAATGGCCATCGCTGTTGGGATCGTTACCGCATGTCCAATCAGAATAATTGCAATAGTCCCCAGGAATCCAACATTGCCTACTGCAAAGCCAAACCGAAGAAACATAATTGCTCCTAGTATAGTAGAAATTGCGGTAAAGAAAACAGGGGCAGTCCCGAATTTTTGAAGACGTTTGACGTTTGACATTCAGATAATAAATTTACTAGGCAAAAGTAGGATTAATACTTCGTAAAGTAAACGTAAAGACATGAAACATCTCTACATTTATTCCTTCATTCCAGGTTGTTTGATTTCAAAATCATCTCTGGTTTTGCTTGCTCTTACCATTGCTTTGACATCTTCCAGAAGTTGTTTTGCGTCGTAGATGATCCCGTCTTTAATCGTATATTTCACTCCTCCGACTCGGACGATTTCATTTTCTTCTGTCAATTTAATGGTTCCTGTTCCATAAAGAACTTTTAGATTTTTTAACGGATTCTCTTCTACAATTACAAAATCTGCAAGCTTACCAACTTCAACTGACCCAATTTGATCAGCCATTCCTAAAGCTTCTGCTCCATTGAGTGTTGCAGAACGAATGACTTCTAATGGGTGAAAACCAGCTTCTCTTAATAATTCCAACTCGCGAACATATGCAAACCCATAGAGTTGAAAAATAAATCCGGAATCTGATCCAGCAGTTACTCGACCTCCACGATTTTTATATTCATTTATAAATGTCATCCATAGGTCGTAATTTTTTCTCCAATCGACCTCTTCTTCTGTTCCCCAAAAGTGCCAATACGAACCATGAGATATTTTGCTTGGCATGTAGAATTGCCAAAGCGAAGGCATCGTATATTCTTCATGCCATTCTGCTCGTCTTGCCCTCATCAAATCCCGATTGGCTTCATAGATATTAAACGTCGGATCAAGCGTAAAATCCAATGCTAATAACTCGTCCATGACTTTATTCCAATGATCAGAGTAAGGAGCTGCAGCTTGGGTCCACAATCGGCCAGCTTCTTTGAATCGATGTTGTTCGTTTTGATAGTTATAATCTACCGGATAATTCTGTACCGTCCGATCGTTAAACAAAGCTTCCGGCAAACCATACCAGTGTTCCATAGAAGTCAGCCCTGCTCTTGCAGAATGTAAAACATTCCATCGAGCAACATCCATTTGTGCATGGTGGCAAGCGGAACGTAATTCGAGTTTTTTATTTTCTTCTAAAGCCGCAGCCATAATTTCTGGTGGTGCACCAAAGAACTTGATTCCATCTGCTCCTTTTTTTGCATTATCTCTAACCCATTCTTTTGCAGCATCAGCGGTACTTATTTGATCATAACTTCCTTGACCAAATACCGTGTAAGCTTTTATTCTCGGAGCAGTAATTGTATTTTTTTCGCTTTTCTTTTTATGTTCTAGAACCCAGTCTAGTCCATTTCCACAGGAAGGATCACGGATCGTTGTAATCCCATGTCCCATCCACAGTTTGAAAACATATTCCGCATCAGCACCTTGAGCTTTTCCACCAATATGTCCATGCATATCAATAAACCCAGGGAGTAAATACATCCCTTCACAGTTTAATTCTTTGCCTCCTCTTTTTAATGTCGGACGAGCATCGTCATCGATCTTTACTCCTGGATTTCCAACAACAGCAATTTTGACAATTTTGTCATCTTCAACAACAATATCTATTGGTCCTCTTGGTGGAGCCCCATTTCCGTTTATTAGTGTAATTCCTCGTATGATTAGTTGATTAAAAGGCCCTTCGCCTTCTTGCTTTTCAGGAGCTTTTTGTACCTGAGCAATAGAGCTAATACATAAAAAAAGGAATACAAAAGCAGTGAATATTGATTTAAAAGTGAGTTGCATGTTCTTATTAGGTTTTGATAGAACCGAATTTACTATTTTAAAAAGTAAACTCATTGACAAAAGCTTATAATTTATTTTATACTACGAAGACCTCATTCGCTGTTCTATTTATAGTTTTAAATTCAAGATAAGTAAGCAACAATGCGATGTTTATCTTTTACCTTGGCATTTTATTGAG
>CAKZTD010000175.1 GCA_937921595.1 uncultured Saprospiraceae bacterium | reverse complement strand
TGAAAAAGGATCTAATTGAGCGATGCTAGTTTCGCAAATAGCAGAACACCCATTCTCATCATTTACAGTAACGGAATAAGAACCAGGACCTATATTTTCAATAGAAGAAGTAGTGTTTCCATTACTCCAAATGAAAGTATAATTTCCAGAACCGCCAGTCACTAGGGTAGTGATAGCAGAATTTTGATTTCCATCACAAACATTATCATTTACTGAACAAGAAATATTTAAAGGATCGTTCGCATTGATTTGAGTTTCACAAACCTGAGAACAATTGTTTGCATCAGTTACAGTTACCGTATAGATACCTGCTTCAAGATTTTGCTGAGAGGCCGTTGTATTACCATTACTCCAAGCAAAAGTAAAAGGAGCCGTTCCACCGTTTGCTGTAACAGTAGTTGTTCCATTATTTGCATCAGTGCAAGAAATATCGGTAGAAGTACAAGTAATTTCTAAAGGATCTAATTCATCAATAGTTGTCTCACAACTTGCCGAGCAACCATTAACATCTGTAACAATAAGGCTATAAGTTCCTGCATTTAGATTATCAATATTTTGAGTAGTAGCTCCATTGCTCCAAATAAAAGTATAATCTCCACTACCACCTGCAACTGTTGTTGTAATGGAATTAGAAGCAGATTGATCACATGAAGGAGCACTTGCTTCGCAAGTTAATTCCAGTGAAGAACCAAGTTCAATATTGAAAGAAAAGTTATTAGAACATCCATTTACATCGATGACTGTAACTGAATATTGACCATCACAAAGTCCATCAATATCTTCTGTCATTTCGCCCGTAGACCATAAGAAAGAGTAAGGCCCCGAACCTTCTGTTACTGTTAAGTCTATAGTTCCATTACAACCATCTCCGCAGCAACCAATTAAAGAAATAGGTTCAGCTTCAATTCCTGTTTTACTTGGACTTGCATGGAAATTAGTAATCTCAGGGTATCCAAATCCTGAAGTTCCGAAAGCAGAAATATCTACTGTAACTTCATACCACATTTCATAAATCCAATTTGGATAATCAGGGTTTGGAGTATAATTAATATCAGTTTGAGGAGAACTTGTTGTCAATACATACCCAAAGGTGTTGAAGTTTTCATCCATAGATGTTTTAACATCAAGGATGTGTGCAGCGTTTCCTATAAGCATTTCTCCATCACCATCATCAATTCCTCCGGTTTTAAATATTCCATTAAAATCATGAAGGAAATCCATGGCAAATTTTAAAGATTCAGTCCCATCTCCATTATAAAGAGCAAGTTCTAGTTTATCTGATTTATGTACATGGTGGAAAGTGTGATTGTTAGCTGGCCATCCTATTGTATTGTCACCATAAGTATTATCGCAAAATGTTTTAGCATAAGTAGTTCTGATCGTAATTTCATCGCCTGCAACATTATAACTAATAGACATTTGTGCATTTACATCTGGATTACCAGTCGTACTCTCAAAACATAACTCATCACAAATGTCACTACCTTCGCAATCTGTATTATTTGTAGTAGTAGCCGTTGCATTTATCGTGACGTCAGAATTTTCTATATCGATAGAGCAAATGGCTTCACATCCATTTGTATCTGTAGCTGTAATCGTATAAGTGCCTTCAGTTAATCCTTCTTCATACGCTGTACAAGCATTATTACTCCAGTGGTAAGTATATGGTCCAACACCACCAGTTACGGTTATTGAACCTGTTCCACTATTTGCATTTCCACAAACAGCATCTGTTGACTCACATAAAATAGAAAAGGGTTCGATATTTTCGATCGTTGCTTCGCAAGACTTTGTGCATCCAGAAAAAATACTAGTAACCGTTACACTATAAGTTCCTGCACTTACTCCAGTAAGGGTAGAAGTGGTAGCGCCTGTACTCCATAGGTAAGTAAGATTAGCAGGATCAACAGGTGTAACGATATAAATACTTGCATCTTCATTTCCGCCACAGTAATCATTTAGTACATTACAATTTACATAAAATGGAAGCTCTGATCCAACGTCGACACTACAAATTTCCTGACAACCATTAGCATCTGTTACAGTAATGGTATAGGTTCCTGTTCCTAAATTGTTTTCATAACTAGTACAAGCATTATTACTCCAGTGGTAGATGTATGGTCCAGTACCTCCAGTAGCGGTAATCAAAACAGTACCATCTGAATTAGTAGAACCGTTTAGATTACATGAAGCATTTGTAGATTCACAATTTATAGAGAAAGGTTCGAGATCTTCGATCGTTGTTTCGCAAGTAGCAGTACATCCGTTATCGCCAGTTACTGTTACAGAATAAATTCCTGCAGATAAATCATTTAAGTTTTGAGTAGTAGCGCCATTACTCCAAAGGATATTGAAATTAGTAGAAGTACCAGAAATATCGAGACTGATTTCACTTCCTGTTGGTCCTTGACATAAATCGTTAGTAACATTACAATTAATACTTACTTCATTAAAGCAAGCACAATTTTCAGCATCAAGGCCAATACCTGTAGGAGCAATTAAGTCTTGAGAAATATGAATTTGATCTAGGATCGTTCCGTCTTCTCGATAAGCAAAATCTATTGTATTGTTTCCAGCTTCTAAAAAGAAAGATACTGGAGTGTTATTGTTATCAGCGTCATGGACTTGGTCCCAAATAAAAGAAGTACTAATTTGAATTAAATTCCATTTTACCCAAGTTCCTTCATTTACTCTTACCCAAAAACTATCATCAATACTTGATGGAGTTTTTACTCTTGCAAAAATATTATAAGGACCAGTTTTAGAAATATTTACATTGAAACGGATACGATCACTTGCTCCCGTTGGAGCATTATTATAAGCATTATTACCAGGCTCAACCGTTAAAGCCGTTTGATTAGAAGCGTTAGCGTCTGTTACTGTATTAAATAAACTACCAACTTCTGCACATTCAGGATCTAAAAAGATCCCCTCTTCTTCACATTCGATAGGACTTGATAATTGAAAGTTCATGTCACCTGCATGTCCATTTCCATCATTAAACCAACCACTTGCACCATATTTAGTATCTTGAACATTAGCCCCATAACCAATTTGAAAAGCTGGACCATGCTTAATGATGTTCGTTGTACTTCCATTGGGATGAGTGAAAGTTCCTGTAAAAGAAGTGTAGTAATACCAAAAATCTCCGCCATCATCGATGCAGAGCATATATTTTGGACTTCCTTCGCCAGCTATATCTGTTCTTCCTGTAAAAGTTACGGAAAGTTGACCAGTATTTCCATTCTGAACAACAGAACCTGAAAGTAAGGCTGTTCCATTGGAATATTCTGTAAAGGTCAAATCATCTCCTGCAATATAACAGTCGCCAGCTCCTAATGTAAAAACATAAGGACTGCCACACCAGCTGCCACAATCACCATCAGTATTTAATACTTGGCGAGTAGATACAACATCATTGCAGATTTGTGAATAGGAATAAGGTATGCCGCTAAGCAAAAGGAAAAAGCACACGAATGCTTTTATTTGTTTTTGTAAAGACGCTATCATGGTTTCGTTTAAAGGTGAACTCATTAATGCCCATCAGGGATGGGTAACCCATACAATGGATAGCGCTGAATAATTTTTTTTAGTGGAATTTCTCTTTACTCGTGGTGGGATATGAATAAGTGGGTAATATAAGAGGCTATTAAAATTTTATTTTTCGTGTAAGTCAAAAAATGTGACATTGGAAATGTATTGTTTATGATAATGTTGCAAATAATGACTTTAAAAACTTGCAATACTCATTGAAAGATATATATATTTGAAGTATCATAAATAATGATAAAAAATGAATTTTAATATAAATACAAATTTTTGGTGGTGGCACTTATCTCAATCAGTTAATCGAGAAAGTTAAGTACGCTATATATTTGTATTTTATAAAAAAGCGGCTTACCGATACTCGGTAAGCCGCTTTTTTATTTGAGATTTTTTGAAAAACTAGTATAGTTATTGATATAAAAGAATTAACAAAATATATAATATGTCAAGCGTTTCATTAGAACAACCTGCTCAAAAAGTAAAAATTAAAACAGAAATCAAGCGATTACTAGCTGATACCTATACTCCTGTAAGCATTTATTTGAAACTGAGAGACCATTTTGGAAGCTCTGTTTTGCTAGAAAGTACCGACTTTAGAAGTATGGAAAATTGCTTTTCTTTTATAGGATTAGAGCCTTTAGCTACCTTTCAGGTACAAAATGGGACTATTACAACTAAACTGAGGGGGGCTCCAGATGAAATTTCTGAAATTACGCAAAATGGACAAGTTGTAACTGTTTTTAATGAATATTTACAACAATTTGATGTTGATTCTCCTGTTGAATATAAGGGTTTAAATGGTTTTTTTGGACATACTGGATTTGACGCTGTTCAATATTTTGATACGCTGGAATTTGATAAAAGTAAACGTAAAACAGATCTTCCAGATATCAACTATAGCCTTTATCGTTTTATTATTGCGATTAACCATTTTAAAGATGAATTACACATCATAGAAAATAGACTTCCAGAAGAAGCTTCCCGAATCTCAGATATTGAAGGCCTAATCGATAGTCAGACTTTTGGCACTTATCATTTTGAATTGGAAGGTGAAGAACGAACGAACTTAACAGATGAAGAATTCAAAGATTTGGTCAAAGCAGGTAAAAAACATTGCCAGATAGGTGACGTTTTTCAGCTGGTTTTATCTCGACGTTTTTCTCAAAATTTTAAAGGTGACGAGTTTAACGTTTATAGAATATTAAGGTCAGTCAACC
The DNA here is from genome assembly GCA_937921595.1 of uncultured Saprospiraceae bacterium. Taxonomy (GTDB): domain Bacteria; phylum Bacteroidota; class Bacteroidia; order Chitinophagales; family Saprospiraceae; genus JAHDHW01. Next base: position 16,520 of record CAKZTD010000175.1, on the reverse strand, counting down.
CTTCTCCTTATTTATTTTATTTTGATTATGGCAATTATAAAATATTTGGCTCATCACCAGAAGCACAAATGGTTATCAAAGATGATATTGCGAGTGTGAACCCTATTGCTGGAACTTATCGCAGAACCGGTGATGATGAAGAAGATCGTAAAAGTGCCCAAGCACTAGCAAAAGATCCTAAGGAAAATGCTGAACATATCATGCTGGTTGATTTGGCTCGAAATGATCTGGGAAAACATTCCAAAAGGGTTTATGTCAAAGAACTAAAGGATATTCAATTCTTTAGCCATGTGATTCATTTAGTCTCGAAGGTTGAAGGAGAGATCAGTCCTGATGTGAATCGGATGCAAATTTTTGGAGATACTTTTCCTGCAGGAACATTGAGCGGTGCTCCAAAATATAAAGCACTTGAATTGATCAATCATTATGAAAAAGAAAACCGTAGTTTTTACGGTGGCGCTTTAGGATATATAGGCTTCAATGGCGAAATGAATCAAGCGATTGTCATTCGTTCGTTTTTGAGTAGAGAAAATACACTTCATTATCAAGCTGGAGCTGGAATTGTTGCGGCAAGTGTGGAAGAAAATGAATTGCAAGAAGTCAATAATAAATTAGGGGCTCTTAAAAAAGCCTTGTATGAAGCAGAGAAACTTTAAAGAAATAACCAATAGAAATTTATAACATGAAAATATTAGTGTTAGATAATTACGATTCATTCACTTACAATCTGGTTCAATATCTTCAAGAATTGACAGAAGATGTCATTGATGTGTTTCGAAATGATGAAATTACTTTGGATAAAGTTGATGAGTACGATTTAATCGTATTATCTCCTGGTCCTGGCGTTCCAAAAGATGCTGGAATAATGCCAGAATTGATCAAGCAGTATGCTTCCACTAAAGTGATCTTTGGAGTATGTCTTGGATTGCAAGCAATCGGTGAAGCTTTTGGAGGTGAATTACATAATCTAACTCAGGTTTTTCATGGAATAGAAACCACTATCGAAATTACAGAACTTGATGATCCATTATATAAAGATATTCCTCAGGGGATCAAAGTTGGTAGATATCATTCTTGGGTTGTCAAAAAAGAAAATTTACCGGAGGATTTAAAGATTACAGCGGTAGACGATGAAGGTATGATTATGTCATTGCAACATAAAAAATATGAGATCAGTGGTGTTCAGTTTCATCCGGAATCGATCATGACAGAATCTGGAAAAGAGATGCTGCTGAATGTGATAGAACATGCGAGAGACAAGTGTAATGCTCAAAACCTAATCCCCAATTCTTAAGACGAAAATAATATTATGAAAAAAATACTAACAAGGCTTTTCGAACATAAAAAACTAAGTCGAGAAGAAGCGAAAGAGATACTGGTTAAAATTGCCAATAACGAATATAATGAAGCTTCGATTGCTGCATTTATAAGTGTTTATTTGATGCGAGCAATTTCAGTGGATGAGCTTCAAGGATTTAGAGATGCTTTATTAGAATTGTGTTTGCCAATTAATCTTGAAGGCATTGATTCTATTGATATTGTTGGAACTGGAGGTGATGGAAAAAACACGTTTAATATTTCAACAATTTCTTCTTTTGTCATTGCGGGTGCAGGTTATAATGTAACCAAGCATGGGAATTATGGCGTTTCATCAGCTTGTGGATCTTCTAATGTTTTACAGCATTTAGGCTATGAATTTACCAATGATGAATCTACTTTGAAAAAACAATTGGCTGAAGCAAATATTTGCTTTTTTCATGCACCACTCTTTCATCCAGCGATGAAAACGGTAGCTCCTATTAGAAGACAACTAGGTGTGAAAACCTTTTTTAATATGCTCGGACCTTTAGTTAATCCAGGGCAACCAAAATACCAATTGCTCGGAGTTTTTAATTTAGAACTTTCTCGTTTGTATCAGTATATTTTTCAACAAACCCAACGTCAATATGCCATTGTATATGCTATGGATGGTTATGATGAAATATCTCTTACGGGGGATTTTAAACTCAGAGATAATAGTGGTGAAAAAATGATCACTCCGGAGTATATGGGGAAACCCAAATTAGATCCAAATGATTTAAAAGGTGGTGATACAATAGAGTCTGCAGCTAAAATTTTTACAGATATTCTTGGAGGCAAAGGTACCATTTCACAAAACCATGTAATCACTGCAAATGCTGGCCTAGCAATTAATTGTATGAAGCCTGAACAATCCATCGGAGATTGTATTAAAGAAGCAGAAGAATCTCTTATCAGTGGTCGAGCTTTCGAAAAATTAAAATTACTAGTCAACTAATATTAATAATACGCTTTACACTTTGTATCCCCTTAGTGATTTCTGCATTCAAAAATAAACAAAATGAATATTCTAGAAAAAATAATCGCACATAAAAAAGAGGAAGTTGCTAATCGTAAAAAACTGTATCCTGTTCAATTATTAGAGCAGAGTCCATACTTCCATACGCCGGTTGTATCTATGAAAAAATACTTACTTCGGGAAGATAAAAATGGGATCATTGCGGAATTTAAAAGACGATCTCCTTCTAAAGGGAATATCAACCCTTATGCGACTGTAGAGTCTGTTTCTATTGGCTATATGCAAGCTGGAGCTTCCGGACTTTCGATCTTGACAGATGAACATTTCTTTGGAGGAAGGAGCGAGGATTTAACCGTAGCTAGAAAATATAATTTTTGCCCAATTCTTAGAAAAGATTTTGTCATTGATGAATATCAATTGATAGAAGCAAAATCTATTGGAGCAGATACTGTATTATTGATTGCTGAATGTCTTGAAAAAGATCAGTTACAGCAATTAGCAAATAAAGCAAAGTCCTTAGGCTTGGAGGTTTTGATGGAAATTCATTCCCTTGGACAATTAGCAAAACTTTGTGATAGTGTTACCATTGTAGGTGTTAATAATCGCAACCTGGAAACCTTCGATGTAAATATCAATACTTCTTTAGAATTGGCTACTGCAATTCCTGCTGAATTTATAAAAATCTCAGAAAGTGGAATCAGTAATCCTGAATCAATTCTTGAACTTAGAGAAGTAGGATATAATGGTTTCTTAATAGGGGAGACCTTTATGAAAACTGCCGATCCTGCAAGAGCTTGCTTGGATTTTATAGAGTCTGTTGAAGCTTTAAAAGGAAAGGGAGAAGTAGTTTGATCTTATTATAAACACAATAAAATATGACACCGAAAATAAAAGTTTGTGGGATGCGAGAACGCTTCAATATTGAAGCACTTTGTCAATTGTCAATAGATTTTATTGGTTTAATATTTTATGAAAAATCCTCAAGATTTGTAGAAGTGGAAGGAGTAGATTTAGACTTTTTAAAAACTACATTTCAAAGCAAAGAAATCATTCCTCAAAAGATATTTAAAGTAGGTGTTTTTGTTGATGAAACAGTAGAAAATGTTTTAGAAAAAGTAAAAGAATATAAACTCGATTATGTACAGCTTCATGGGAAAGAAAATGTTTTTTATTGTAAAAAAATAAAAAATGTTGGTGTGAAGATAATTAAAGCTTTTCCAGTAGATGAATATTTTTCTTTTACGAATTTAGCAGCATATCGATTTTACTGTGATTATTTTTTATTTGATACAAAAGGTAAACTGCCAGGAGGAAACGGTGTCGTTTTTAACTGGGATGTTTTAGAAAAATATAAAGGAGAAATTCCATTCTTTTTGAGTGGAGGTTTAGCTCCTGGGATGGAGAATAAAATTATCGATTTTAAGCATGATCAATTAGCAGTACTTGATTTGAATAGCGGTTTTGAAAATAAACCCGGATTTAAGAATGTAGATTTAATAAGTGAATTTTTAAATAATATTCATAGAGCTTTAAAAGGAACCAGTGGAGATTGGGGAGGAGGGAATTAGCAAAGTATTAAATTAACAAAGTAATAAGTTAGCAATAAGGTAGAGTAATTGTTAATTTATTTGTTTGCTAACTTGTTCGCTTTTTTAGTAAAAAAACGTAAGAAAAAAACACTCAATACTCATGACCTATAAGATTGATCCTAGAGGATATTACGGAGAATTTGGAGGAGCATTTATCCCAGAGATGTTGTATCCTAATGTCGAATATCTACGAAAAAATTACTTAGATATAATTAATGAGCCGGCATTCCAAAAAGAGTTTCGAGCTTTGCTCAAAGACTATGTTGGGAGGCCTTCCCCATTGTATTTTGCCAAGCGATTATCTGCTCAGTATAAAACAAATATCTTTTTAAAAAGAGAAGATCTCAATCATACCGGTGCGCATAAAATAAATAATACTATTGGTCAAATTTTATTGGCTCAAAAGATCGGTAAAAAACGAATCATCGCTGAAACTGGAGCTGGGCAACATGGCGTTGCAACGGCAACTGTTTGTGCTTTGATGGGGATTGAGTGTATCGTTTATATGGGAGCAATTGATATCAAAAGACAAGCACCCAATGTGGCTAGAATGCGGATGCTCGGAGCAAAAGTAATTCCAGCAATCAGTGGAAGTCAAACTTTAAAAGATGCTACTAATGAAGCGATTCGAGATTGGATAAATAACCCTGAAGAGACGCATTATATTATTGGTTCTGTCGTAGGGCCTCATCCATATCCAGACATGGTGGCTTTGTTTCAGTCTGTGATTAGCGAAGAGATGCAATGGCAATTAAAAGAACAAACGGGAAGTCCTGATCCAGATATTATCGTCGCTTGTGTCGGTGGTGGTTCAAATGCAGCAGGGGCTTACTACCATTATTTAGACAAAGAAAATGTTCGACTAGTAGCTGTTGAAGCCGCTGGCCTTGGTGTTGATTCCGGAGAATCCGCAGCGACTAGTGTCCTCGGAACTAAAGGAGTCATTCATGGAAGTCGTACCTTATTAATGCAGACGGAAGATGGACAAATTATTGAGCCGTATTCTATTTCTGCAGGTTTAGATTATCCTGGAATTGGTCCAATGCATGCACACTTGATTGACTCGGGTAGGGCAGAAGCAGTTTCTGTTACGGATAAGGAAGCCTTAGATGCTGCATTTCATTTGACTAGAATTGAAGGCATCATTCCAGCATTAGAAACGGCACATGCTTTTGCTGCTTTAGATAAAATTAAATTTTCTGAAAAAGATAATATCGTCGTCAATCTCTCCGGCCGAGGAGATAAGGATTTGGAAACCTATATTAAATATTTGGATGAACAAGTTGATAAGTGACTAAGTTAATAAGTCAGCAATAGGTCGAAGATTTTGTTAACTTATTCGCTTAATCATTTGATGATTTTATTCTTCATAACTCAGGCTAAAAAATAAGATTCACTTTATTAATTTACTAGCCTTCAATTCACCACCAATGAATCGCATCAATAGACTTTTTCAAAATAAAAATAAAGACATCCTCAATATCTATTTCACTGCTGGATACCCTGGCTTGAATGATACAGAAAAGATAATACTAGCACTTGAAAAAAGTGGAGCTGATTTAATTGAGCTTGGAATGCCTTACTCTGATCCTTTGGCTGATGGCCCGACTATTCAAGAAAGTGGCCAAGTAGCTTTGGCAAATGGAATGACTTTGAAGACCCTTTTTAATCAAGTGCAATCCGTTCGAGAGAGCAGCGAAATTCCATTGGTGCTCATGGGCTATTTCAATCAAGTGATGCAATATGGAGAGGAGCGATTTTTTAAAAAATGTGCAGAAGTAGGAATCGATGGTTTGATTTTGCCTGACCTGCCGATGGATGTATATGAGTCAGATTATAAAAAGATGATCGAAGATAATGGCTTGACCATTAGTTTTTTAATCACACCTCAAACTAGTGAAGAAAGAATCATTAAAACGGATGAACTCAGTAATGGATTTGTTTACATGGTTTCGCGTTCATCGATCACTGGGGCAAAAAGTGATATTGAAAATCAACAGATCGAATACTTCAATCGCGTCAATGCGATGAATCTACAAACACCAAAGTTAATCGGTTTTGGAATTTCCAGTAATGAAACTTTTACGACTGCTTGCCAATATGCAAATGGTGCAATCATTGGTTCCGCTTTTATAAAGGCGCTACCAAAAGAAGGAGCTGTTGAGTCTGCTGTGGAAGGTTTTGTAGAACGAATCCTCGGCAAAGTGAGTAATGTAGTTTAGCACCCAACGAAATTGGGATTTGATTCGTTTAATAATATAGGAAGCAAACCTGGCTGATCTTATCATTGCCAGCATTTACTATATCTTATTTTAAAAATCAAATTATGCATTTACTCAAAGCTTGTACGCTCCTTGTTTTTACAACTCTTCTAATTTTTTCTTGTAATAAAGACGACGATGAAAGTGTTGAAACTTATCAAATTGCTTTTGATGCAATTTCCGAAACTGAATATAATGCGTCAGATATTTTTGAAGGAGATCAAGTTGAAATTTACGATACCTGGAAAGCCCTTAGTATTGATCAAGGTGGGATTGTGGGAACTACATCTTTACCTGCCGACTTTGATTTCTTATTAGTAAAACCTAATGGGGTTTTTGGAATCGTTAGAAATGATAGTTTAATCACCACCGGAGAAATCGTGAATATTGAGAATACAGATAATGTATTCCGAATTAAGTTTGAATCAGAAGTAGAATCAGAGAGATTAGATGTTCAAATATTGGGAATTAATCAAATAACGGTACAAATTGATGAGGATGGAACGATGAGATTGATGTATTCTACATCCGCGACTGTGTTGACGAATAAATATTAGTTTAAAGGTTAGGAATTTTTCAAAATTTACAAAACTAAAAAAGCTTCTGAAAAGCGGATAGATGGTAACATCTATCCGCTTTTTTATTGTGAAAAAATAAATTTTATAAAAAAACTAAAAATCTTGCAGCGAATACTTTTTCAATAGGATTATAGTAGCGTAAGAAGCAACTAAAGAAGCATGAAGTCGCAAAAGAGCATTTCTATCCTTAGTCTTTTTATGAGATTTACATTGTGCACACAATGGATGACATCGAAAATAAAGTAAGGCGGCTAAACTTTAATTTATTTTCAATACTGAGGATTGAGCTTAATATTTTTTAGCTCATTAAAAATTATTTTAAGCTTTATTTTTTGATTGGTTATGCTCTAAAAGAATTAAGTCTCGATCTCAGTTTTTTATAAAGAATCAAAAACCCGTTGTGCTAAAAAAGATTTGTCAAGAGATGATACTACTAGAAATTCTTAATACGCGTCAGAAGAACACCTGTAAGTAAAATTTAAAAACCTCTTTTTTTAGCAAACCATACCAGTTCAATAATTATTTATTTTAAAAAAGATATAATGAAAAAATTAACCTTGTTAAGCTTATTATTCCTAACCTTATTTGCTTGCCGGAATAATCAAGATGAAACGATCTCTACCGAAGTATCTGAGAATCAACCAGATATAACTATTGTCGACTATGATCCTGAAGTAAGAGCAGTGACAGCGACTTTGTTTGGTCTGGTAGCGGATGAAAATGGAAATCCAATGCCCAATGCGGCAGTCAAACTAGATAATAACACAACTACTACCGATGATAAAGGACTATTTTTATTTAAAGAAATTACCATGAATGGTGCAGGTACTTATGTACAAGTTAACCGTAATGGATATTTCAACGGATCGGATCGATTCTTTCCTAAAGAAGGTTCGGTTAATTATTCTTCTATCGTTATGTTAGAAAGATCAAACACAGGAAATTTTGTTTCTTCTCAAGGTGGATTGATCGAAAGTCAAGAAGGTATCTCTTTAGATTTTCCAGCAGGATCTATCGTTAAAGCCAATGGCGAAACTTATGAAGGAACTGTAGAAGTTTCTGCAAGATGGATCGATCCTACGGCTGATAATTTATCTGAAATTATGCCTGGTGGTTTAGAAGGAATCAATACCGATGCAGAAGAAGTAGCAATAGCATCTTTCGGTATGATGGCTGTAGAATTGGAAAGTGATGCTGGAGAAGCATTGAATTTAGGTAATGATCTAAAAGCAACTTTATCTTTCCCAGTACCAGCAGAATTATTAGCAAATGCACCAGCAGAAATTCCTCTTTGGTATTTTAGCGAAACTTACGGAATCTGGGTACAAGAAGGTTCTGCAACGCTTCAAGGTGATAAGTATGTTGGTGATGTAGCACACTTCTCTTTCTGGAATTGCGATTACCCTTATCCTTTAGTTGAGTTGTCTGGAACAGTCGTTACTGCTTCAGGAGTTCCTGTGGTTGATGCATGGGTTTCCTTAACAATGACTGATGGAACGACTAGAGGTGCTATAACTGATAATGATGGATTCTTTTCAGGGAAAGTACCTCAAGATGAAACTTTCGTTATGGAGGTTTCTCAATATTACGATTGTGAAATAATGTTTACAGATAACATTGGTCCATTTAGTGTCGATACTGATTTAGGAAATATCGAAATCAATCCAGTTGATCTTTTAGAAATCTCAGGAACAATAACCAATTGTGCTGGAGATCCTGTGACGAATGGATGGGTAGAGATCACTATTGGAAGTAAGAATTTCAATTATTACGTATTGGATGGTGTGATAGATATGGCAACCAATAACTGTGATAATGTAACTGAGTTGACTATTCTAGCAATAGATATCGAGGAATTAACAGAAGGTGACTTAATGACTTATACAATTACAAATCCATTAGACTTAGGAAATGTTTCAGCATGTGGTAATGCTTTATCTGAGTTTTTTATCATTGAATTGGATGATGTCACCACTACCTTTATAGATGTTTCTATGTCAATAAATGTTGGTCTTGATAGTACTTTTTTATGGGCTTCTAACGATATTGGAATGACGGATTCAAATGTAAGTTTGTCTTTCGGAGACATTCCAGCAGTGGGGACTTATACGGGAGATATAGTGGTCGGTGCAAATATGTTTTTACCAGGAACGATCTCTGATTATTACTCCATGCAGTGTTATGATCCATCAGGGATGGGCGCTTGCGGAATTACTGAAGTTGTAATTACGACTTTAGGAAATATAGGAGAAGAAGTGACCGGAACAATTACTGGAGAATCTGAGTTTTCAGATAACACAGGATCAACTGTGATGCTTCCTTATACGGCTTCTTTTAAAGTAATTAGAAATTAAAAAAATTAAGGTTTAAGCGCTTTAAAAGCAATATTTCAAATTGGCGGCAGATTAATTTCTGTCGCCAATTTGTTGATTATGAGTGATTTATAATGTTGGAACTAATTTTTTTAAAAAAAGTATAAAAACTTGCAGCGAATCTGTATTTGATCGGATTATATAGTTGTATTGGGTGTTAAGCCTGAAAGAGGCCATCCCAAGACAATAAGAAATACAACAAAACAATTTTAAGCTATTGTTTCTAAAACTATTTTGAAAACCAGGGTGTGAGATGGATAATGTTTTTTAATTTTATACATTATTTAAAATCAAAGGCACTATTTATCTCCACTTCTGGGTTTCTATTTGAACTAAAACTTTTTATTTTTTAAATATTCCACAATGAAAAAATTCGCATTACTTAGTTTATTATTCCTTACTCTTTTTGCTTGTCGCAAAGACGTCGATGAAAGTTTGACTTCTGAAGTAACGATGGGTGAACCAACAACGACGACTATTCCTTATAACCCTGAAGTCGAAGAAGTTACTGCAACTCTTTTTGGTATTGTAACTGATGAAAATGGTGTATTGATTGCAAATGCTGCAGTTAAATTAGATAACACTTCAATTAGTACAGACGAGGCTGGACGATTTGTTTTTAAAGACATTACCATGAATGCTTTAGGAACTTTTGTACAAATTAAAAAAGGTGGATACTTTGATGCTTCACATCGATTTTTTCCAGAAGAAGGTTCTGTAAATTATGTAACCATTGCGATGTTGGCTAAAGATAATTCTGGAACTTTCATTTCCAATGATGGTGGTGTAATTACTACACCCGACGGTGTGGAAATTGACTTTCCAGCAAATAGTATTATCAATGCAAATGGAACTACTTATGATGGATCGGTTGAGGTTTTTGCAAAATGGATTGACCCAACAGCAGATAATCTTCAGGAAATTATGCCTGGTAATCTTCAAGGAATTCGAATCGAAGATGGAGCATATCAAGAAGTAGCTTTAGCATCTTACGGTATGGTTGCTGTAGAATTAGAAAGTCCAAATGGCGCACCGCTAAATCTTGGAAATGATCTAAATGCAACAATCAGTTTCCCTGTGCCTGACGCATTACTTGCTGACGCTCCAGCAGAAATTCCATTATGGTCTTTCAATGATACTTATGGTATTTGGGTACAAGAAGGTACTGCAACTTTAACTGGAAATAAATATGTTGGAGAGGTTTCGCATTTTTCATTTTGGAACTGTGATTACCCTTATCCATTGATTGAATTAAGTGGAACAGTTGTGACTAGTGATGGAACTCCTGTTCAAAATACTACAGTAAAGTTGACATTAGATAATGGCGCTACTGGATGGGGTTATACTAATGGAGCTGGTACCTTCTCAGGTAAGGTACCAAAAGATGAAGCTTTTTTAATAGAAATATACCAGTGGAGTGGGTGTGGAGAAATCTATTCGGATAATATTGGCCCTTTCTCTGTAGATACTGACCTTGGAGATATTGTAGTGGAATTAGATGATCTTTTAGAGGTTTCAGGAACGATATTAAATTGTGATGATAACCCTGTTACAAATGGTTGGGTAAACTTAACCTTAGATGGTACAACTTATTCTTATTATATAAATGACGGGAACTTTAGCACTGCGCTTCATAATTGTAATGATGCGACGGAATTGACTGTTGTTGCTGGAGATTTGGATAATCTTGTAACCAGTGATGTACTGACTTATACCGTAACTAATCCTTTAGATCTTGGTGTTGTTAAACCTTGTGATAATCCATTACTTGAGTATTTTATAGTAACAATAGATAACGAGACTACTACTTTTCCAAATCCGTTTTTAATTCTAGGAGGACCTGATAGTACATTCTTTGGAAGTGGTTTCTTGCCATCGTCAGATTTTAGCTTTAGTGTTTCTATGCTTGATCTCACAGGAACAGGAGTTTATAATAATGATGATGTAACTAACTCAGACTTCTTTTTACCAGGAAGTGGTGCTTCGTATTACTTTATGAATTGTTCTAATAGTGGAGGTCAAAATTTATGTGGGTATACAGAGATCAACATCACTCAATATGCTCCAAATGTTGGTGATACACTTTTAGGAACTCTTGAAGGAGTGGCAGAAGCTACCGATCAAAATCAGAATATGGTTACGTTGCCATTCTCTGCGGAATTTAAAATTATTAGAGATTAAGCAAATCTCAATTTCTCTCGATCTGACAAAGAATCGATTTTGTCAGATCGAGAAAATTCGAGACCGCCCCCTAAAATAAAAACTAAAAATAAAGCTAATTTGAAAAATTATTCACAAGACGAAATCATCCGAGGCTGCCGCAAGCAAGACCCCCGATTTCAAAAGGCTCTGGTAGTTCAGTACTCCGGCCGATTGATGGCGGTGAGTCGAAGGTATTCTCGGGATCAGGAATCGGCTAAGGATATTTTGCAGGAGGCTCTAATTAAAATCATCAAAGCGGTTCCTAATTATAAGGAACAAGGAAGCTTTGAAGCTTGGGCCAAACGCATTGTTATCAATACAGCACTAAAGTTTTTTGATAAAAGCAGCTTTAGAAACGAACTGTATACGATCGATGATCAACCAGAAAAATCTGTTAGTCCAGATGCTTATTCCAATATGGCCGCCGATGAATTAATGGCTGTGATAAACAAGCTTCCAGAAAACTACAGAACAATTTTCAACCTCCATGCAATAGAAGGATTTAGTCATCGGGAGATTAGTGAGGCGATGGGTATAGAGGAAAGTACTTCTAGATCTCAGTTGACCCGAGCGAGAGGGATGTTGAAAAAATATTTATCAAAAAATGAAAAAATTAGACTAAGGATATGAATGCGAAATTTGAAAATCACGCACGTGAGCAATTAGGTGTACACGAAGTAAGTGTCGATACAGATGCTTTGTGGGCCAATATTCAGCCTCATGTTCAACCGCAAAATGGCTACAAAAAAACTGTTTGGGTTTTCTTGCTAGGCTTGATGCTTGGTCTTACAGCATTTGGTGTGTACTATATTAATAATAATAGTTCAAGCATCACTGAATCTAATACGGCAGCAGCGCCTTTGAAGAATAGCAATGAGCTTGCTTCTTCGGCTACCATTACAAGCGAGCAATCAGTAGAAGAAGAAATAGTTTCTACTTTAAAAACTGAAAAAGGAACGACACCTAATTCAACAAATACAGTATCATCTGATAATGCTACAAACCTTGCAGCAACAGCGAATAATAAGACAACTAAAGAAGCATCTAAAAGTCAAAAAGATTTAGCGTTTAATAATGCTAAATCAAGTAATAAGTCTTATTCGAATTCAAAAGCAAAAGCAAATGTGAATTCAAATGCAAAAGATGTAGCATCTTCTTTTATTACACAGGATCAAATTGATGCTCCTGTTAGTACAAACAATCAGGTGACTATTTCAGATCAGGTAATTGTAAACGCTAATACTAGCACAGATGCCAATGATGCAGGAAATGAGAACCTTGTTGTCATTTCAAAAAGTATAGCTGATCAGGCAGCCAAGCAACTTCCGACTTTATTACCAACACATTTAAATTCTGAAAAAGAATTGCCAACGAACTTTTTAAATGGTTACAAATTTTTATCAGGAAATGTTGCTGCTGCAAATCAAAAGAAGAAAAGAAAAGGCGCATTTTTTAGAGATTTAAAATTTGGTTTAGGATTGTACACCGGAGTGAGTAGTTCTGCTGCGGACTTAGAAGCTAAAGATGAATCGGCAGCTGAATATTTGATACTAAGAACGAATTCTGAAAAACAATTAGAAAGTTTGCATTTTGGTTTTAATGCGATCATTGAAACAGATCAAAGTATTTACCTCAGAACAGGTGCAGAATATACTAGAATTGGTAGTTTATTTAGTAGAGCTTCACAGCAAGTAGTAATGGACTCTGTTCCTGGAATTGTTGAAATTCAGATCAATGAAGTAACCGGAGATTCTATTTTTATCGAAGGACAAGTACTGAGAACAACCACAACTAAATTCACTAAAAAGTCATACAATTATTTTCACCAGGTAGATGTACCAATTATCTTCGGATATAACTTTGGAAGTAGCGATGATTCTTGGAGAATTGGTGTAGAGGCAGGAGTTTATGCGAATGTATTACTACAGAGAAAAGGTGAAATCTCTTTGGCTGATGGTGAGTTTTATGACATTAAAGAAGACAGTAATAAATGGTACAAAAATAATATCGGTTTTAGCCCTTATTTAGGGATTAATACTGCTTATAATGTGAACGAGAACATACAAGTTCATTTTACACCAAACTTTAGATTTAAGTCAATTTATACAACCGATGATAGCCTGATTAAAGAGCGTCACGCAAGTTTAGGCGTTAAGGCAGGAGTTAGGTTCTTTTTTGACTAATTGGATCTATCCAAATTGTATCCTTCGGGCTGTAAAACCACATTTTAAGAACCTGATTTCACATTTTTGTATTCCCATAGCTATGGCTATGAAAAGACAAAAATGCTTCCTCAGAACCTTAAATTGAGTTTTTTCGCCATCGAAAATAATATCTGGATAAATCCAGAAAAGATAAATAGGCGGGAAATTTGTTATAAAACAAATTACCTTTGTTAAGGAATACTAAATCAGCTTGCTGGTTTAGTATTTTTTTATTTTAGAGCCTTAAACCCTTTTTATTTCCTAGGCTTTAGGAACCTTTAAAGCTTAATCCCGTTAATCTATTATTATGATTATACAATTAGAAAAGAACATCACAGAAGAACAGTTTTCCAATCTCAAGGAAAAACTAAAAACCTTCAGCTATAAATCAGTAAAAGTAAGTACTCAATTTTCAGATTATATCATTGGTGTAGGAAAGAAAGAATTTGATATTCGTTCGATTGGAACGATGGAAGGAATCAGCGATATTCACCGAGTGAGCGATGCGTATAAATTGGTTTCTAGAAAATGGAAAGTCAAAGAAACACAAATCGATTTGGGTGATGGTGTAAAGATAGGGCAGGGGGCTTTTCAGGTTATGGCAGGACCATGTTCTATTGAGTCAGAAGAGCAGATCAAAAGTACCATTGATCACTTGGTCAAAAATGGGGTAAAGATTATGCGTGGTGGTGTGTACAAGCCTCGGAGTTCGCCATATTCTTTTCGTGGTTTAGGGATTGATGGTTTAAAGCTTTGGCATCAACATGCAAAAGCAGCTGGATTGAAAATAATTACGGAAGTGATGATGACGGAGCAGATTGATGACATGTTGGAATACGTGGATATCTTTCAGGTAGGAGCAAGAAATTCTCAGAATTTTAACCTACTCGATGCACTTGGAAAGATTGATAAACCAATCATGTTGAAACGAGGAATCTCTGGAACCATCGATGAATTATTACAAGCAGCGGAGTATATTTTTTCTAATGGAAATGAAAAGATTATGCTTTGCGAAAGAGGGATCCGAAGTTATGAAACAGCATATCGAAATACGCTTGATATTAATGCGATTCCAATCTTAAAAGAAAAATCTCATTTACCAGTAATTGTTGATCCATCACATGGAATTGGCGTTCGTAAGTTTGTGGACTCTGTAGCTTTGGCTGGTGTAATGGCCGGAGCAGATGCAGTCATCATGGAAGTGCACGAATGTCCAGAAAAAGCTTTCTCAGATGGACAGCAGACTTTAGATTATGGAGAATCGAAATTACTGATTGAGCGTTTAAAAAAGACCTCTGAATTCCGAAAGGAAATTGGCTTGAGATAGCCTGAAATAATGAGTGAATGAGTGGATGATTTGAATGAGTGAATGGTCGCGACGATAAAATTAGGATTAATTCTGATAATCAGATCGCGCGTTTATTCACTCATTGTATAATTCGGTCATTCACTCATTTTTATAACAAGACCTCCATTCAAGCCAATAAACATAGCCGACTGATCCAATCCATAAAGACTTGATTTTCCAAAAGCCTGATATTTAAAAACAGGGCTTAATCTCACTTTTAATTTTTTTGATAAACTATAATCTACGAATGGGTTTAGTTGATATGCAATGAAGAACTTTTTAAATGGAAGTTGTTCCTTGATAGTGTTGTCGATGATGTAAATATCTTTTGCTTGATTGAAAGTTTTTCCTTTTTGATTAATAAAAAAACTAGCACTAGCTCCTAGCTTAATACCATACCCTAGCTTTCCTTTTTGCTTTTGGAAACCAAATTCTAAAGGAATAGAAATGAGGTTGAAACGGTTGTGGTGAACCACTCTGCGTTTGAGTAGTGCATCTCGATCTCTCGTAACATACTCCTGATTAATGGTGTCGCCGGATTGAGGATCAATACCAAATTTGACGAGGTAATTGTTGTCGGTGACAGTAGTTTCTGTTTCTTTTATAGCAGAAAATTTAAGCCGAATTAAATCATGATCAATACCACTAGTGATAGAAAATTTTTCATTGGAAATCCAAGATATTCTAAATGCATTTGACCAACCTATTTGACTGCTATTTGAATTCGATAATTCATTTAATAAACTACCATCGCTATTTCCTTTTTTGTAATCAAGGAATAGAGTGTTCACTCCAGTATAAGCTGCAATTTCGAAATAGCTTGAAGTTTTTGGTTTTATTATCTTTTTATCTTTAACCAAAGGAAGATTTAATTTTTTATAATAATTGTTTTCTATAAAAAAGCCTAAAGTAGGTATAGAAGAAGTAGTAGGTAAAGACGTTTTTATAATCGGCTCTAGGTTTGTCGTTATTTGGTTTTTCTTATTTAAAAAAGGATCACTGTTTTCTTGATCAATTGTAGTTAGCGTATCAATCAGTGTTGTGGGGAGATTAACATCAGCAATAGGTTTCTTATTGATGCTTAAATCTTGGTTTTGATTTGTTTTATTATTAAAAATATTTTCACCATTGGATGATTTAAGCCTTGGCTGTGTTAAAGGTTTTGAACTTAAGTCTGGTGATGCAATTGGAGGATTTTCTTGCTTTAAACGATTGTTTTGTGTTTGATTGTTTTGTGTTTGATTGTTTTTGTTTTCAACTAATGTTGATTCCTTCTTTAAATTTGTTGGATCTATTTTATTCTCAGCATAGGGGAGCGGATCATTCGATGTTTTTTGAGTCTCGATTGGCAATGAGGCTTTGTTTGTGTTTTGAGATTTTGGCGTTTTAAAATTATAGCATAAAAGTCCACCGAGTAATAAAATTAGGAGTAGAAGGGCAGACCATTTAATCGTCTGACGATAGTTTTTTACAAGAATAGTTTCAGTAGGGGAGTCGCCCATTTTTCCTGAAATACTGCCCCATAATTGATCAGGATCAATCCCTTCTAAAGAGCCCAAATCCTTAAAGCGACCTTTGTATTCTTCTTCTAATTTATTCATGAACAAGCATTAAATTAATTTTCTAAATCCCAGATTTTTTAAAGTAGT
>CAKZTD010000174.1 GCA_937921595.1 uncultured Saprospiraceae bacterium | reverse complement strand
ACCGATTATTAAAAGGAATGTCAGATGAAGCGGCAGAAAAAGCGCTGAAGTATCTTAGAGATATAGGCGTAAAAGTGATTCTAAACAATCGAGTTGTTGATGTCGATGAGAATTTTGTTTTTATGAAAGATGGAACCACTATCCGTTCTCGAAAAGTCATTTGGGCAGCAGGCATTACAGGGAATAAAATAGAAGGATTGCCCGATGATTGTACCGGTAGAGGTAATCGCTTAAAAGTAAATGCATTTAGTCAAATAGAATGTTTCGATAATATTTTTGCAATTGGAGATATTGCCTATATGGAGGATGCCGCCTATCCTCAAGGACATCCACAGGTAGCCCAAGTTGCAATCCAACAAGGAAAACATTTAGCCAAAAACTTAAAAAGACTATCCAAGGGAAAAGACCAAGTTCCGTTTAAATATAAAGATTTAGGAGCGATGGCAACTATTGGTAGACATTTAGCAGTAGTAGATTTACCAAGATTCAAAACACAAGGTTCGTTTGCTTGGTTTGTTTGGTTGTTTGTACACTTATTTTCACTTATAGGCATGAGAAATAAGGTAATTGTATTTATCAATTGGGTTTGGAATTATTTTACTTACGACCAGTCACTACGATTAATCATAAAACCAAAAGCAAAGAACAAAGATTGAATATATAAAAGCTAAGTTTACTAAATTTTCAAAATTCAGTAAACTTAGCTTTAACTCACTCCTCGCTCCTGATTACTTCACAGCAAGCGTCACCTCCAAATCAAATTCATCATAGATCGTCTTATCACCAAGACCATCGAAGAAACTACCTGACCCATACTTTACATTGAAGTCAGAACGATCAACAGTAATTTTAGCATTTGCTGTTTTGTTATCATCAGAAAGTTGAACAGAAAATTTGATCTCTTTGGTTGTTTCTTTGATCGTCAAATCACCTATTACTTTGTAGCTACCAGCAGTTCCTCTAGAAACAGCTTTAGTGATTTTGAAACTCGCTGTTGGGAATTTTTCAACACCGAAGAAATCTGGTGAAGTTAAATGTCCTGCAAGTTTTTGAGCATACTCTCCTTGAAGATCTGTTACTTTCAAAGAAGTCATATCAATGATAAAACTTCCTCCGGTCAATGCTCCATCTGTAAAAGAAAGATCTCCAGATTTAAGGTTGATTGTTCCAGCGTGTTCACCAGTTACTTTGTATCCTTTCCACACTACTTTGCTATTAGCAGTATCTACCTGGAAAGTTTCTACAGCAGTGAATGATAATCCTATGAATGCGAAAAGCATGATTGCAAATCCAAAATTTTTCATTTTTTATAGTTTATTATGATTTAAAAATATTGTTAAGTACTCCACTTTATAATGATTAGAGTAATGTTTTAAAATTAAGTGATCAATGGTATTCGGTATTCGGAGAGACTGAACAACGAAAACAATTTCATTTGACATAGAGTTTCTAGTGAAATTATCTGTTCAATTTTCATTTTTCTCTTGCTTGTATTATAAGATGCAAAAAAGAAAAAAGGTTTAAACACTTAATGTATATACATCTATTTTTTCAAAAAAAATCGAGATTAACCTCGGATGCGATCTAAAAGATCATTAATTAATGTTGCTTCCTCATCCGAAAGGCATTCAAATATATTTCCTAGACTAGATTCAAGATCAAGAGACGCCTTTTCTAACAATACTAATCCTTTTTTAGTGATCAAGATATCTACTTGGCGTCTATCTTTAGAGCACTCTACTCTTTGCACTAATTCTTTTGTTTTCAATTTCTCAACTAAGCGCGAAGCATTTGACATTTTATCAATCATACGCTCTGTTAATAATTTGATGGAAGCCGGCTTTCCAGCCATCCCACGTAAAATTCGGAGGATATTAAATTGTTGGATCGAAATATTATAAGGTTTTAATCTTTCGCTATTATGCTTGTCTAACCAAGAAGCAGTATAGAGTATATTGATACTTACTTTTTGCTGTTCGCTCTTAAATGAACTTTGTTTTATTTCGTCTTCCAATTTCATATCTAACACAAATGTATGTATATACATCTAATGTTGCAACAATTAAGGAAGAAATCTACTATTTTTATTGAAAAGAGTAAAAAGGGAAGATTGGATTTTTACAAATTTAGAATTTCTAATGCTTTTAATGCAACGTTAAAAGAATTTTCTTGATATAAAAATTTAAAACAAAACAGCAATTTGAAGATTGGGGACGTTATAAAATTAGGAATAGCCATACAATACCCTTCTAAAATTATGAAATTAGAGAATCATCTAAATTCATCTAAAATCTTATATTCTAATATTTTCTTGAAATTTCGAAAAAGTGATACTTTTCTGTTAAATACTTATATTTTTTTTGAAATCTTGCTGAAATTATAGAAAAAGTGCTACTTTGGAATCGCATTTTAGTAATCTAAAAGACAAAAATTTTAAATGAGAATGATAGACCAAATTATTTTACCAAGATAATTTTCGGCAACCGCCAAAGCATTGTAAAGAGAGAAATTCAAAATCAGAAAAATAAAAAAAGAAATAATTATTTTTTAGCCAAAATTAAGGCTGATTGACTATCCCTATTTTTAATCGATTGTAAATTTTCCCAGAACGTTTTTTCAAGTTAATGAACTATTAACACTAGGATTAATTAAGTTTAAATCGAGTACTGATTATCCCTTTTTATAAAAATAAGAACTAAGCCTAACAGAGAATTTTAAGTTCCTAACCAAACCACCATAACGAAATAAATCATGGAAATGTTCATGATTTATACTTTGTGCTGTATGCACTTTTTTAAACCCTAATTTTTTAATATTTACTAATCTGAATTTTTCTAAAACTCAGCGTATGAAACAAAAATCATTACTTAAGCCATCGAGATGGCTACAAATGGGACTGGTTCTTACTTTCTTAATGGTATCCTCGGCAATGTTTGCTCAGATATCAGGGACAGTATTGGACACAGACGGAGATGAGCCTTTGATAGGGGCTTCGGTCTTAGTGGTAGGATCTACTACCGGTGTTACTACAGACTTTGATGGTAAGTTTAGCATTGCCGCAAATCCAGGTGATGTACTAGAAATCTCTTACACTGGTTACGGTGCTCAAAAAGTAACAGTAGGAACAGAGACTAATCTTACTATTAGATTAGATCAAGGTATTGCTATGGATGAGATCGTAGTTACAGGTTATGCAATTGAATCTAAGCGTCAGACTACTGGTGCGGTTTCTATTGTCTCTGCCAAAGAACTTTCAGCGATTCCTTCTGGAAACGTTGAGCAACAATTACAAGGTCGAGTTGCAGGTGTTACTGTTCTTACGAATGGTCAACCAGGTACAACTAGTCAAATTCGTGTTCGTGGTTTTGGTGCCTTCGGTGGTAATGAGCCATTATACGTAGTTGATGGAGTACCTGTTCAGTCTACGGATTTCTTAAATCCTGATGACATCGAAACAACAACAATTCTTAAAGATGCAGCTTCGGCTTCTATCTATGGTGCTCGTGCAGCGAATGGTGTAGTAGTTTATACTACTAAGCAAGGTTCTAAAAAGAGCCAAAAAATGAAAGTAACTTATAACGGTTTGATTGGTGTTACTGATCCTAACGTTGGTGGTTCTCCAGAAATGCTTAATCCTCAGGAAATGGCAGACTGGACGCACATTGCATATGAAAATAACGCTGCTGCAAATGGTACTGATGTTGAGTATTCTCACCCTCAGTATGGTTCAAATGCTCAAGCTGTTATTCCGGATTACCTTTTTGCGAATGGAATGAGTGGTGTTGTTGGAAACATTGACAGAGCAGCTAGTGATGCTGCATTTGCTGCTGATCCAGAAAACACTTTCTTAATCAGACCAAACCTTCAAGGTACTAACTGGTATGATGAAATTACAAGAATGGCTCCTATACACAGACACAGTCTTGGATTTTCTGGTGGTACTGAAAACGGTCGATACTATTTCGGTCTTGGTGCTCAAAACCAGTCAGGTATTCTTCTTAATAATGAATTTGCTCGTTACTCTTTCCGTGCTAACTCTGAGTGGGATTTGACGGATTGGTTAAGCATTGGTGAAAACCTTCAATTCACTTACCGATCTATCAATGGTCAGCAAGGTGGAGAAGGTGGAATTGGTGTTGCAGATGATGAGTCAGAAGTACTATCTGCTTACCGTATGCCAACAGTCATTCCTGTATTTGATGAATACGGTAGCTATGCAAGTACAAAAGCTGCAGGTTTTAACAACCCTCGTAATCCAGTAAGAAGATTGGAGAGAAACAATGGAGAGGACAAAAGCTTCAATGGTAATGCTTTTGGTAATATCTATTTGGCAATCAGACCTATTGAAGGTTTGACGATTCGATCAAGTATTGGTGGTCAGTATAATAACTTCTTTAGCTCTAACTATGGATTCCGTTATTTAGGTGATTCTGAGCCAGAAGCAAGTAATACTTACTCTGAGCAGAACGTTTATCAATTTAGCTGGACTTTCACAAATACCGCATCTTATAAGAAGCAATTCGGGGTTCATGGAATTACTGCTTTAGTAGGTATTGAGGCATTGAATACAGGAGCTGGACGTTTTAACTCTGGTTCAGGTATTAATCCTTTTTCTACAGATATAGACTTTATCAATCTTTCTACTGTTCAGAATGGACAAGTAAGTAGTGGATTTTTTAGAGGTGTAAACTTCTATTCACAATTTGGAAAAATTGATTATAACTACAATGAAAAGTATTACGTAACTGGTGTACTTCGTCGTGATGGATCTTCAAGATTTGGAGAAAATAACAGATTTGGTATCTTCCCTGCAGTATCTGCAGCATGGAGAGTAACTTCTGAGGACTTTCTTACTGATGTTACTTGGTTATCTGATTTAAAAGTACGTGTTGGATGGGGAGAAATGGGTAACTCGAATAACGTAAACCCTGCCAATCAATTCTCTTTATTTGCTTCGAACAGAGGTGGATCATTCTACCCAATTGATGGTCAAAGTAATGGCGTAAATGAAGGATTCTCTGCTTCTCGTATTGGTAACCCTGATGCAAAATGGGAAACAAGTGAAACTTTAAACATTGGATTTGATGCATCTTTCATCAACAATAAATTAGAAGTTAATTTAGACTGGTGGAAAAAAGATACTCGTGATTTACTGTTCAATGTACCACTTCCAGGGATTACAGGTAATGGAGCTGCTGCTCCTGCTGTAAACATTGCAAGTATGAACAATACTGGTCTTGATATTCAAATTATCAACAGAGGTAATATTACTACTGATTTGAAATATGAAGTTACTTTGAATAACTCTTTCCTTAAAAACGAAATTACTTTCCTTGCGGAAGGTGTTGAGTTCTTTGGTGGTGGAGGTTATAGAGGTATCAACCCAATTAGAAATGCAGTTGGACATGGTTTATCAGCATTCTATGGTTACAAAGTAGTTGGCTTCTTCAACTCTCAAGCTGAAGTAGATGCAGCTGATCAGCCAGGTGCTGGTCTTGGACGATTCAAATACGAAGATATCGATGGTGACGGTTCTATCACTCCTGATGATCGTACATTCATTGGTAGCCCTATTCCTGATTATACTTTAGGAGCTTCTTTAGACTTTAAATACAAGCAATTTGGTTTAGAAACATTCTGGTTTGCTTCTGTAGGAAACGAAGTTTGGAACCAGTCTAAATGGTTTACAGATTTCTTCGGTACTTTCGAAGGTTCTGCTAAAGGTGTAAGAGCTAAAGATTCTTGGACTCCTGAATTAGGAGACAATGCAAAAGCTCCAATCTGGGAATCAGTATCTAACTTAAGTACTTCTGGTGCTGAAAACTCTTGGTATGTTGAGAACGGTTCTTACTTAAGATTAGTAAGATTAGCAGTTACTTATGACCTAGATGAGTCTATCACATCAAAAATGGGAGTAGAGAGCGTGAAATTAGGAATCTCTGCGAACAATATCCTTACTTTTACCAAATACGAAGGACTTGATCCTGGTGTAGGTGGTGGAGCAGACACGAATTTTGGTATAGATGTCGGGAACTATCCAGTTACACCGAGTTATATGTTCAACGTGGCATTGGGATTCTAACATTTTGTCAATATATTTGTTATGTTGATTTATGTTAAATTTTTAAACATTAATTAAAAATATTATGAAAATAAATATTCTTAAAAAAATGTCCTTACTTCTAATCGCTATGACCCTTACGGTTGTATCGTGTAAGGACTCTTTCCTAGAGGTAGCCCCGACCGGTTCTTTAGCAGATGCTCAGGTATCAACTTTAGATGGTGTTGAAGGATTACTAGTAGGTGCATACTCAGCTCTTAATGGAGCTTTTGGTAATAGATTTGAAGGCCCTAATCACTGGGTGACTGGTAGTATTTCTGGTGGTGAGGCTAATAAAGGTACTGACCCTGGAGATTACTCTTCTATCAATCCTGTTCAACGTTATGAGCATGATGCAACCCAAGGTGATATCAATCAAATTTGGAGAGGCCGTTATGAAGGAGTCGCTCGTTGTAATCAGGTATTAGTATTCTCTGATAAAGCAACTGATATTACTCCTGCTGATAAAGCTAGAATCCAAGGTGAAGCTAGAATGCTAAGAGGTCACTACTACTTTGACCTTAAGAAGCATTTTGACAACATCGTTATTGTTGACGAGACTTTAGCAGCTCCAGATGCAGTTCTTGTTCCTAATAACGGAGATGCTTGGGCACAAATCGAAGCTGATTTCCAATTTGCTATAGACAATCTTCCTGAGACTTTTGCTCAAGCAGGTCGTGTAAACAAATGGGCTGCTGTTGCTTATTTAGCAAAAGCTAAATTGTACCAAGGGAAATTTGGTGAAGCGAAAACATTGTTTGATGATGTAATTGCAAATGGTCAAACGACTAATGGTTTACCTTACCAGTTATTAGTTAATTACCCAGATATCTACAATGCAGAATTTGATAATCACGCTGAAGCAGTGATGGATGTTGAGTCTGCACTGAATACTGGTAGCACGCAAAATGCTAACTACTTTGATGATTTGAATTACCCATACAACACTGGTGCTGATGGACCAGGTAACTGTTGTGGATTCTTCCAACCTAGTTTCGAGTTAGGAAACTCTTTCCGAACTGATGCTAATGGAAAACCTTTATTGGATGGTTCGTATAATTCTGGTGCTAATCAACTAGTTACGGATTATGGAGTAGAAGCAGATGCTAGTTTTGATGAAGATACAGGGAATTTAGATCCACGGATTGATCACTCTATC
This sequence comes from uncultured Saprospiraceae bacterium, assembly GCA_937921595.1. Lineage (GTDB taxonomy): Bacteria > Bacteroidota > Bacteroidia > Chitinophagales > Saprospiraceae > JAHDHW01. Next base: position 7,329 of record CAKZTD010000174.1, on the reverse strand, counting down.
GGAAGAAGAGGTATCCCTTACTTAGATTGGATTGAGCATCCAGGTAAAGCTTGGATTCGTAACCAACCTTATGCTGGTCCTTATTCTCCTAAAAAATACATCTACTACAAATCTCAAGAGAATACATTAACTGATGGTAGTTCTTGGACTCGTGGTTATGCTACGATGAATTATACAATCATCCGTTTTGCTGATGTACTTTTGATGGCTGCTGAAGCAGAAATCGAAGCTGGTTCTTTAGAGAAAGCAATGGAGTATGTTAACCTAGTAAGAAACCGTGCTGCTAACGAAGATACTTGGGTGAAAAATGCAGACGGAACGAATGCTGCTAATTATGTAATCAGTCCTTATGAAATGTCTGATTTTGGTAGCAAAGAAGATGCATGGAGAATCGTAAAAATGGAAAGAAAATTAGAGCTTTCTGGTGAAGGCCACCGTTTCTTTGACCTTGTACGATGGGGAGATGCTGACCGTGTATTAAATGAATACTTAGACTATGAGTCTCAGATTTTGGTAACAAAATTCGGTGGTGCTAGCTTTACTGCTGGTAAAAACGAATACTACCCAATTCCTCAGGCACAGATTGATCTTCAGACTGGAGTACTTACTCAGAATCCTGGATTTTAATCGTTTAGTTTAAATAATAAACTTTTCAAAGGGCCATCCCATTTCGGGGTGGCCTTTTGTGTTTTTTAATATTGAACAAATCATTTCTTTCTCTTCCTTTAACTATAATTTTTTACCAATTCCCTATCTTTAGGTCATAATCATAATCAGACTATGAAGAGAATAAAATACTACCTATCCTTTGCTATTTGTTTAGCAATTCTAAATTCCTCATGTACGAATGATTCGAAAGCATTTATTGAAAAAATAGACGCTTCGGAATCAGGTCTAAACTTTATCAACGAGATTACAGAATCGGATTCTCTCAATATCTTGGAAAGCGAATTTGTATATAATGGAGCCGGAGTTGCGATTGGAGATATCAACGGAGATGGAATGGATGATCTGTTTTTGGCAGGCAATCAAGTAGACAATGCTTTGTTTTTAAATGAAGGGAATTTAAAATTCAAAGACATATCAGCTCAAGCTAAAATTGGAAAAAGAGATACCACTTTTTGGTCTTCAGGTGTCAATATGATTGACATAAATTTGGATGGAAAATTAGATATCTATGTTTGCAATACTTTGCGAAAAGAATCTGCTTTTAGAAAAAATCTTCTATACATCAATCAAGGGAATAATTCAGAAGGCATTCCAAGTTTTAGTGAAATGGGTGAAAAATATGGTGTTGCTGATTCCAGTCATTCTTCACACGCCCAGTTTTTTGATTATGACAATGATGGAGACTTAGATCTCTTTGTCGGTGTTAATTTAATCGAAGAAAGATACCCCAATACTTTTTTAAAAAGAGCAAATGACGGATCAGATCCTAATAGTGATAAGCTGTTTCAAAACAATTGGGATGAAGCATTAGGACATCCAATATTTAAAGATGTTTCAATAGATGCCGGTCTCCTTCAAGATGGTTATAGTCATAGTACTTTAATCCATGATTTTAATGAAGATGGCTGGATGGATATTTATGTGGCAAATGATTATCAAAGTGATGACCTAATTTTTATTAATAATCAAGATGGCACATTTACGAATCGAGCAAAAGATGTATTCAAGCATTTCAGTCTGTCTGCGATGGGAAGTGATGTTGCAGATATCAATAATGATGGACGTTCAGATTTTTTTACTTCGGAGATGCAGCCTTATTACAATAAAAGAAAAAAACTCTTTCAAGGCGAAAGCAGTTATCAACGAGAGATGTTGACTAAAAAATACGACTATCTTTTTCAATATACCCGTAATACTTTACAGCTTAATGTGGGTACAAATCCAGAATCCAATTTACCTGTTTTTGCAGATATAGGAATGTTTGCTAAAGTTCAAGAAACCGACTGGAGTTGGGCAACTTTATTTGCAGACTATGATAATGATGGCTGGCAAGATTTATATGTTGTCAATGGTTTTCCTAAAGATGTAACCGATCGAGACTTTTCGGATTTTAGAGTGATGGGGGCTCGATTGGTGAGTCAGAAACAATTGCTAGCTGCAATACCAGAAGTAAAGTCTCCGAATTTCATGTTTAAAAATAATGGAGATTTGACCTTTGATGATGTGAGCAAAGATTGGGGAATTGACATTGGTTCTTTTTCAAACGGAGCAGCTTATGGAGATTTAGATAATGACGGAGATTTGGATTTAGTGGTCAGTAATATTGATGATCCTGTATTCCTTTTTGAAAGTCATGCAGCAGATGGAAAAGAGGCTAATCATTACTTAAGAATTAAATTAAAAGGAAGCGAGAAAAATCCCGATGCCATCGGAGCTAGTGTTGAAGTTTATAATGGTTCAGCTGTTCAAAAACGGTTTTTACTTTCGGGCCGTGGTTATCTTTCCAAATCTGAAAACACCTTACATTTTGGTTTAGGAAATCAAACCAAAGTAGATTCCATCCTAGTGACTTGGCCTGGTGGAAATGTTCAGAAATTTGGTTCAACCCCGGGAGATCAAGTATTTGAAATTGCTTATTCCTCTGCGACTTCTGCAACTGCTTTAAAAAATCAAAATAGAATTTTTCAAGAATCTTCTGAAAAGTATCAACTGGTTTATAAAGATCGAGATGTAGATTTTATAGATTTCAATTTCCAGAGAACACTCCCTCATAAGTTTTCTCAATACGGCCCATCTTTATCCATCGGAGATATTAATAAAGATGGATTGGACGATGTCTTTGTTACTGGAAGTCGGGGAATGAAAGAACGCTGGTTTTTACAGCAAGCTGATCAAAGTTTTATAGAGCAAGAAGTGACTTATAAATCAGATGGAAATGATTTTCAAGAAGATGCAGGTTCTTTACTTTTTGATGCCGATAATGATGGCGACTTAGATCTTTATATCGCAAGGGGGAGTGCTCAGTATCCGAAGGGAGATCCTTTGTATCAAGATGTTTTGATGATCAATGATGGAACAGGAAATCTTAGTCCAAGTCCAAATGCAATCCCAGAAATTAGAGCCAATGGTTCTTGTGTAAAAGCTGCAGATTTTGATCAGGATGGAGACTTGGATTTATTTGTTGGGAGCCGAGTTTTACCATTTTCTTACCCGATGCCAGATCGTTCTTTTATTTTAAAAAATGAAAGTACACCAGGTAATCCTAAATTTGTTGATGCTACCGAAATAGTGAATAAAGACTTGTTGGTTCCAGGTTTAATCACCGATGCGCTTTGGACTGATTTCAATGGTGACCATTGGCCAGATTTAATCCTCACAGGAGAATGGATGCCTTTAACTGTTTTTGAAAATCAGAAAGGAAAACTAGTCAACATTACAAAGCAAAGTGGGCTAGATAAATATTCTGGATGGTGGAATAGTATTGCTGCTGCAGATTTTGATAATGATGGAGATATGGACTATGTGGGCGGTAATTTTGGAGAGAATCTTTACTTCCAATGTGGGATGGATACGCCGCTTCGAATTTATGGAAAAGACCTTGATTATAATGGAAGTGTTGATCCATTGATCTCTTGTTATTGGAGAGATAGTATTGGTGAAAAACATGAGTACCTCTATCATCCAATGCAGGATGTGATCAAGCAATTTGTTGGTATTCGAAAAAGGTACAAATCCTTTGGGCAGTTTGGAGAAGATGATGTGCCTAAAATATTTGAAGGTATGGGAATGGAAGATGCCAAGGTGATGACTTCTACTTGGATGAAATCTTCTTGGATTGAAAACCTTGGTGGAGGCAAATTTAAAATGCATGCCTTACCAGTAGAAGCACTATTGGCTCCGATTTATGGTGTCTTACCTTTTGATATTAATGGTGATGAGCATCTAGATATTTTGATGGTTGGAAATGATTTTGGAATGGAAGTTCAACAGGGTAGGGCGGATGCTTTCAATGGATTGGCATTGCTGAATAATGGCAAAGGAGGCTTTAGTGCATTATCTTTAGATGAAAGTCATTTCTTTGTTCCGGGAGATGCGAAAAGTTTGGTAGCATTGAATGTGGCTAATGAAAAAATGCTTTTACTGGCCAGTCAAAATAATGATAAGCTTAAGGTTTTTGAAAAAACTAAAAATTCGAAATCTGAGATCATTCGGCTGAACGATAATGAAATAAAATGTGAGATTCAATTTGCGGATGGAAGCAAACAGATTCAAGAATTTTATTTTGGAAATACCTTTCAATCTCAATCAAGTAGGGTGATTGTGAAAAATGATAAGATGAAAAAACTTCGGTTTTTTGATCACAAAGGAAAAGAGACTAGGGTAGTGGAGTAAACTTAAAACAATATGGTGGTGTAGTGATATAGCAATATGGCCATAGGATGACATCACCATATTTTTTTAAACACCTACCAAAAGACACTTCTTCGCATAGATCCTCCTAGAAACTTTAAAATGTCGTATCTTATTCCTTCAACCGGAATAAATTTCCATGCAAAATCAATTTTTTTTTAAACTAATTTTGAGTGTACTCGGAATACTATGCTTCAGTAGTTTTGGCCTGTCTCAAAATTATTTTAAAGCTGCAGTGGATTCTGATAAGTACTTCAACCAAAAGATTGACCGCTTTTCCAATCAAGATGTTTTAATCGTAGACTCTTCTTTGGAACCTCTAGAAACTGGAGAGGAAACTGGAGAGATTGCCATGAGCCGTCTGGATGAATGTGGAAATGAAGTCTGGTCGCAAGCTCATGTTTTTGATGAAGGATATCTCGAGTTTGCAGATTTTAAAATCAGTGAAAATGATGAGATTTTTGTTTTTGGGAGTTATTATAAAGGCTTGCAAGAACGAATATTTTTAGCCAAGTTTGATGGGACGACTGGAGCGAATTTAAATTTTATTTTATTAAATACAGGAACCGTAGATCATTTCTCCTATTCAATAGATATTCAGGATGGGCAGATTTTGATATATGGATTAGTCTTTGATTTCAATACCGCTAAACTAGGATTCGTCGCAGCCTTTAATGAAAATCTGACCTACCTTTTTGGAAAACAATTCTCTCCATTCGAATCTACTGGAAATGCAATCATCGCAGCCGATAATAGTTTTCTTGGATGGTCTGGAGAATACATTGTAAAACTAGATACAAACGGAGATTTGGTCTGGGCAAAAGAAATTGAAATTAGTGCCGATATTTTTTTAGTAGGAGGTCCTTTTGAAGTTGCTGGTGGATATATTTTTGAATCCAATCGTAATGAACAGAGTTTCTTTTTTAAAATAAATAATCAGGGAGATCTACTTTGGAAAAGTGATCAATTTAAAGCGAACGGTTATGGCGTTGCACTCTCTTCTTTGATGGATGGTAATATTATTTGTACTTATAATTATCCCATGGGAAATATCAGCGAATTGTGTCAAATGAAGCTGAGTCCTGATGGTAATTTATTTGATCAACGTTCAATGCTTTTTGATCATACCTTTAATACTGGAACGCTATATCAATCTTTGGATGAAAATAATAATTTAACGATTGCAGGGAACTCTAATCCTATATCTCTAGGTGCAGTTGATGCCAAAGATTTTTTATTTCAATTATCACTAGACCCTTTAGATGAAAATTGCTGGGCTTGGGAATATTTTGAGGAAACATTTATTAATAATGTAAATTTAAATCTTTCACCTTACACCATTGATATTGAGGAGATGAATATGACTTTAGAATCAAGCACTACATTGGATATTGCTAGTTTAACTTTGCCTATCAATGAGCTTTGTGGAGAACCCGTAGGATCAACTTTGATGCAAAGAGATACCCTCTTGCCTTGTGATGAAAATTGGGAAGTAACATTGCCAGGGATAGATTTTGAATGGGTAGATAATTATCCAGGTAATCAGCGAGTATTTACTGACCCAGGAACATACAGTGCAAGAAAAATGAGTTGTACAAATCCTGTAACCGTAGAATATACTTTCTCAAAATCGAATTGTGGATGCCAAGTTTATATTCCAAATGTATTTAGTCCAAACTTCGATGGCGTCAATGATTATCTTGAGTTCTTTAGCGATTGTATAGTCGATAAAGTAGAAATGAACATCTTTGATCGTTGGGGAGAAAAGGTGTTTCAAAGTACTGGGTCAGATCAATTCTGGGATGGTACTTTTAAACAGAAAGATATGCCAATTGGCGTTTATGTAGTTTTGGTAAAATATGAATTTACAGACTTAGATGGAAGTGTGCAACAACGATTTGTTACGCAGGATGTGACAGTGGTGAGGTGAAGGGGAAGGAGTGAATGAGTGGATTTATGAATGAGTGAATGGCCTTCTAAATGTAGAAGAAACAAGCTATTGATTTATTATTTAGTGAAACTTAAAAATGAAACATCATGATTTTACTCGACTTATTATGCCTTGCAAAATCATGATGTTTTAAATAGCTAAAGGACTAAAAATATAAGTGTTTAGAACCTTAAGAAATCTTATCTAATCAAGGTCGTATTTCCTTTGAAATCTGCAGTCGTTCCATCGACGTATTCGACTTTGACATACCAAACAAAAACAGCAGGATTCATTTCTTCTTCTCTGAATTTCCCATCCCAGCCCACAGTTTCATCCGACGGATCATAATCGTATTCCAATGCTTCATAAACCATTTCACCCCAACGGTCATAAACCTGAAAGACTAAAATACTATCAATTTGATTTCCGTGAATTCTAAGCACATCATTTGTTCCATCTCCATTTGGAGTGAAACCAGTAGGTACATAAACCGGACGATCTTTTTCAACAACTACCATTACTAAAGCTTCATCAAAACATCCATTTTCATCAACAACTTGAACTTCATAAGTCGTCGTGTATTCAGGATTGGCGAATGGGTTTTCGCAATTCAAACAAGTAAGCGTTAGACTATCTTCCGGATTATAAGAGAAGGAAAGATTTCCAAAACCTCCGGTTATTTCTGGATCAAGCTCAACTGATTCGCCATATTGAATCAAGATGGTTTCTCCAAATTCTATCGAAATAGGATCAGGTTCTTCGATTGTAAATTCTCCAAGGTATTGTTCGCATCCTTTTGCATCAAGAATATATGCAGGATAAGTTCCAGCAACTAAACCGATTTGAATATTCGAACCATTAAACTCAACTCCATCAAGACTATAAGTGTATGGTGGAGTTCCTCCTTCAGGAATAAAAGTCAATTCTCCATCTCTACCTCCAAAACAAGAAACATCGATCAAATCCATTTGAGCATTTAGCTCTTCTGGTTGTGTAATTATCGTTTCTTCCACAATTGTACAACCATTATTATCGGTAAC
>CAKZTD010000173.1 GCA_937921595.1 uncultured Saprospiraceae bacterium | reverse complement strand
TTACCTTGTTTTATTCATTTCTTAATAGGACAAATATGTCCGGTTTAAAAATAGATTTATGAACAAATATCTTTACCTAATACTCTTTTTGTTTTGTATGTCTGGAAGTGTAGATATCTATGCTAATTGCCCTGGATGTGTCATCGATTTACCTACAGGAATGCCAGATGATACAATATTTCTAGGCCCAATTCCTAATGGAACAACCAATCAATATTATGATCAGGATGTCAGTTTTAGAATGCCGATGAGTACGGATCCTGTTAATGAAACCAACCCTGATATTCCTGCTGGTTTATCCATCATTGAAATAAAAATTATTAATGTTTCTAACCTTCCTCCTGGTTTAGCTTATGAAGCAAACCAAACGGTTTATGATCCTCAAGAAGAAACAGATGGCTGTTTTAAATTTTGTGGAACACCACTAGTTCCTGGTTTGTATACCATCGATGTCACCGTTGAGGCAACGGTTTTTGTATTGACGGAAGAAGTCACTTTTCCAATGCAGATTTTAATAGAACCAGCGAGTAGTACAAACGATGGCTTTTCGATGTTGAATAATTCTGGTTGTGGTGAGGTCACGACAAGTTTTGAAAATAATATTCTCAGTAATGGAAACGATGGCTTTTCTTATCATTGGGATTTTGGAAACGGAAACTCTTCAATTGATGAAAACCCTTCTGATCAAACCTATACTGAGTCTGGAACTTATATTGTAAACTACGAAGCTATTATCGATACTTTTGGATATATTTTGACAAGAGTTAGTGTAGAAGATGTTGCTTGTTTTGATATTCCTACGGCACCTGATTTTTCTAATAACCCTGACCTCCATGTGGAGATTACTGATCCTAATGGGATGATCATTTTTGAATCGGAAACCATTTGGAATACTGATCCTCCAATTGAAGTTTTTCCGAATATTAATATGGACGAAGGAGTCTATCATATGCGAGTAATTGATGAAGATAGCGGTATCAATGGAGCGGATGATATTTGTGCTGAGATCAATTTTAATTTCTTGTCGAACGGTACGATCAGCGGAACTGACTTTGAGCTGGTATTGGATATTTTTCATCCAATGGATACGGTAAATACTTCGGATACGATTACGGTATTTCCAATACCTGATGCACCAAGCATTTCTAATTCTGGTTCGGATCAATTTTGTGCTGGTGAAACGGTTGTTCTGAGCTCTTCATATGATGAAAATAACCAATGGCTTTTTGATGGAGTTTCTATTGCCGGTGAAACAGAAAATACTTTTGAAGTTTTTGAATCTGGAATTTATACGGTTCAATATACTTCAGCAGATGGTTGTTCTGCAGTATCAGAAGAAATTGAAATTACCATTTTTGAAAACCCTGCAACACCTCAATATACCAATGAAAATAATTTACTGAGCTTGTTGACTAGCATTGTTTATGATAGTGAATTTACTTTTCAATGGTACGAAAGTGGGGTAGAGCTGATTGGCGAAACTCAGACGGAGTATTGTGCGATGGAAGATGGAAATTATACTTTAGAAGTTACGGATCCTGTTTCAGGATGTATTTCTATTTTTACCTCATCTGTTGTTTACAATGGAAGTCTCGATTGCTTTACGGATACTGAAGATTTAGCAAATGAGATTGATTTAAAAATATTCCCTAATCCGGTTGCCAATTGGATCAATGTTTCATTGAATATTCCAGAAGCATCAACTGTCGAAGTCCGATTTTATGACATGCTTGGCAGACTTCATAGCAATGAAGTGTTGACGAGTCAAGTCAATGGTATCACCCAATTGCAACCAATAGCAGTCGATAGATTGCCAGCCGGAATGCATTTTATAGAACTTAGAATTGGAGAAGAAACTATTGTTCGGAAGTTTGTAAAAAACTAGGAAAGGATAAGTTTTTCTTAAATGCATTAAAACAAAAATGGCGGCCAGTAGAAGTACTGATCGCCATTTTTTATGTTTTATTTTAAATTAGTTACATCCCAGATCATCTTTTGCAATTGGATCACTAGTCGGGAAGCAGTTTCCAGAAGGTAAACTTCCTGGTACGTATCTACTTAAGTTTGGATCGTACAATCCATCATTGACAAACGCAGCAATATCTGAAACTTGTTCATCTGTTAGATTAAGCGGTGTAAAGTCTTCTGCGAGTTGAGTATTTGGAACATCTGAATTTTCTGAAACCCCAAGATTCTTATATCGAACCATATCTTCCACTGTTCCTATACTACATCCATGACCCAAAAACGGAGCATCTTTTAAGTTATAAAGCTGAGGCACTTTGAATTTGTAATTATCTTCAGAATTTCCAGTAAAACCACCTCTTCCTAAGTATCCAGGATTGCTGTCTCCAACATTGTATGCTTGTGGATTATCTTTTAAATCTTTCATTCCTATTGCATGAAATTCTAAATTGTTTAGACCAGCACCATTGTGGCAACTAGCGCATCCTGCTTCGTCAAAAAATAAAATAGCACCTCTTTTTTCTTCTTCTGTTAGGGCGTTTAAATCGCCATGTACATATTTTTGAAATGGTGCTTGATTTGCTAAAATTGTTCTTTCATAGGCTGCGATAGCTAGGCCAGTAGTGATCCCATTATAACGTTGATCTTCAGGTAAGTCACCAAAAGCAGCATCGAACATTTCAGTATAGCCTAATTCTGCTAATATAGTTGGATCAACATTTACATTCAATCTATGACCTACAAGACCTGCAATTGCTTGAGTTTCTACTCCTTCATATCCAAGATTGTTTGCTCCCATTGGAGTTTCCGGAAGCCATAAAGATTCTGTTCCTCTGTTGACTCCAGTTGCTCCAAACATACCGTTCCAAAAAAGATTTTGTTGATAGGCATTATTTAAAATACTAGGAACTCTAACTGGAGAAACATCCATCATTGATTCTTCAAAATTTGGATCTTTTGTTCTTCCTTCTCCGTTAATTCCAAAACCCTGACCACCTTCACCGATTCCTTGTACCAAATTCGACTGGTATCCTGCTGCAGCGATATGGCAACTTGCACAAGAGTATTCACCTTTATTTTCAGGCATCAAAGGAGAGATTGATAATCCTGTTTCATAGAATAATAATTTCCCAAGTGCTACTTTCTCTTCAGTCAATGGGTTTTTTGGATCTTGAGGAATACCCCGAAGGTTGGTGCTGGTAGGCATTTTATAAAATGCTTTTCCAAGGCCATTCGACGCACTTGAAAGAGCATCTTCTAATTGATCATCTAGTTTAGAAGGAATATTTTCTTCGTCTTTTTTACAAGAACTAAAAACAAGGCTTGTAATCACTAAAGTGAAAAGAGTTAGTTTTTTGAAGGGCATAACAAGAGGTTTAAAATAATTTCGCAATGTTAAAAGGAAAGAGGCTAAACAGAAGTATACAATTATGGGGCAAGAAATTTATATTCGAGTATTTTTAACATATCTGGTAAACTTTAAGGTATATCTATTTGATTTTGAGGTTATAATAAATAAGGGCTAATGTTTTTATGTTTGGGGTCTTGAAAGAAGCAGTTTTAAAAAAAAGAAAAAGCCCTGCCAGAATTTCAATCTCTGGCAGGACTTTTTAAAGAAAAGATATCTTAATTTTTTATTGCAAAGGCATATTAATCACAGCCTAAATCTACTCTAGAAATTGGATCATTAAAAGGGAAACAATTTCCAGATGGAAGGCTTTCAGGTTCATATCTTTTCAAATTTGGATCATAAAGACCGTCTTCTAGAAAAGCGACTATGTCAGAAATTTGTTCATTGCTTAAATTAAGCGGTTCGAAATCTTCCGCTAATTGTGAAGCAGGAACATCTGAATTTTCTGCTACCGCTAAATTTTTATATTCAACCATTGCCCGAATGCTTCTAATACTAGAACCGTGACCTAAGAAAGGGGAGTCTTTCATATTATATAATTGCGGTACTTTAAACTTATACATATCTTCAGTCAGACCTGTAAAGCTACCTCTTCCTAAATGCGCAGGATTACTAGCTTCTGTATTGAAGATCTCTTCAGGACAATCATCTAAATCGTTTAGACCTAGGGCGTGAAATTCCATATTATTAAGTCCAGGACCATTGTGGCAACTGGCACAATTCGCTTCTTTAAAGAATAAAATAGCACCTCTTTTTTCTTGTTCTGTTAGTGCATTTTTGTTACCGTATAGATAATTTTGAAAAGGAGATTGATTCGCTAATAAGGTTCTTTCGAAAGCAGCAATAGCAAGTCCAGTGTTTTCTTTTGTATATCTTTCAGATTCTGGTACATCACTGAATGCAGCGTCGAACATTGATTTATAACCTAAATCAATAAGCGTATTTGGAAGTTGATCAACGTCCATTCGATGAACACCAAGTCCGGCGATGGCTTGTGTTTCAAGACCTTCATAACCCAATTCATTAACGGCGATTGGCGTTCCTGGTGTCCAGTAAGGATCAGTTCCAGCATTGATACCGGTCGCACCAAATTGGCCATTCCAGAGTAGGTTCTGTTGATAAACATTGTTCATCGAACTTGGTGTCCGAAGAGGTTGCACATCCATCATCGCTACATCAATTGAAGGGTTTTTTACTCGACCTTCTCCATTGATCCCAAAACCTTGTCCTCCTTCACTGATTCCTTGCCATCTATTGGCTTGAAATCCAGCTGAAGCAAAATGACAACTAGCGCAAGAAAATTCACCACTATTGTCAGCAACCATTGGAGATATACCAATTCCTGTTTCGTGATAAAGTAATTTGCCTAGTTCTATTTTTTCCATAGAGAGTGGATTTTTAGGATCTTGAGGAATGCCAGCAAGGTTTGTACTGGATGGCATTTTATAGAAAGCTTTTCCAAGGCCATTTGAAGCATCGGATAAAGCATCTTCTAATTGCTCATCAAGTGCTGAAGGGATGTCTTCATCATCTTTTCGACAAGAACTAATAATAAATGTGGTGGCCACAAGGGTAAATAAAAGAATTCTCTTTAAGTCCATAATATATAGGATTTACTAAAAATAATAATAAAAATGACTGGGCGGAGGACCCTATGAAGAGTATGCAAATATGAGGCGAGATTGTCATTGTACGGACTTTTTAACATATGCGTTTTTATTCAAAACTATAAATTATTGATTTTGAATCAGTAGTGATTTTTAGCTTTTATTCTTCACGGCTAAACTCATTTATACAGGAAATTATATTTTAGACTATATTTGCAGCTTGAAAACCGAATGCTTACAAATAGCCTTTTAAAACTTTTTTAGATTAGTAATTTGTATATTATTTTATTAAATTTGTAAGCTGAGCACCCCCTCAATCACCTATGTGATCCCCCAGGTATTTACAAGTTTTAACCAAAACATACGACATGATTAAGCTGTCCCAATACTTGGTGCTATCCTTTTTCTTATTGTTTTCTGCTGCCTGTGATAAAGATGATGTAGTGATTGTTGATCCTATCATTGAGGAAATGCCATTAGAAATTAATTGGAGATCTGCTGAAAATGCAGTGATTACGCAATCTATTCTGAATGAAATAGTCAAAATTATCTTTTACAATGCAGTACAGTCCCCTGAATTGAATATTGTAAATTCTGAGCCTAGTGCTACTACCCGATCTTGTACCGAAGAGTTTGTTCAGCCTATTTCTAATAATGGTTGGTTTCCTAAAATTTATGCTTTAGAATTTGAGCCTGACTGTGATTTTTATGGATCTATGATTTCAGGTTATATAAAAGCCAGACTATCTGCTTCATTGGATGATGAAAGTATGAATCTTGAAATAAAGGAATTAAATGATTTTGTTTTAAATGGTTGTTTGGTGAAAATGAATGATAATGCTTTGCTATTGGCAGTAGCTAAAAGTACGCTTGATGGTTCTAAGAAATTTGATATTACTACAAATAATCTTTCAATCTTTCCACCTGATGGAAGAGAAATAAGAATAGGACAAACTTGGTCTCAGGTTACGATAAATGAAATGGGGACTTTTTTTGAAGATGAAGGAGATGCTGCTTTTCTTGATGACCTTATGGAGGTAAGTATTTTTAATGCTCCAACGGAAGAAGGGGAGACTTCATTTAATGCAAAAACAATTACTGGATTTCCTTTAATATATGATGCGACTTGTCGTTGGATAACAGGAGGTCAAATGCAATTAGATGAGGTGGTTGCTTCTGGAGATCCTTTGGTAGGAACTAAGATATTGGACTTTGGATATGGAGCGCCTTGTGATAATTTGGTTCTTGCCGCTGTTGATGAAGAATCAGAAATTTTGGAATGCCCTTGATCATTATTCCAATCAGGACTTAAAGTATTTTAGCTTGCTATTAGCTAAGAAAAAACGGTATTAGATTTTCAGACTCTTTTAGTGCCGAATACCTAATACCGTTTACGCTCTAGTATATATTATGTTCTGAAGCGCAATGTTAAAACCTTTCAATTCTTGAATCGCACTCATTATATATATTTACCGCATTACTTCAAACTTCTGGGTGCCTAAAGGGTTTCCATTTTCGTCGCTTAATTGAAGTAAGTAAATTCCTGGACTTAAATTAGATACATTGATGTTGCCATCCACTTTAGCCTTTGTCGTTGTTGCTCCTTTGATGTCTGAAATCTGGTAATTCAATCCTTTCTCATTGACCAAATCTCCTTTGATATTTAGATAATCACTGGTCGGATTTGGGAAGATTTCTACTAGGTTATTTTGAAAAACATCTTCCGTATTTACCACATCCAAAACACCATTAGCAAAAGCATAATCTCCTTTTTGGAGGTTGTGAATAACGACGTTTCCTTTTCCATCGGTTGGAAAGGCCTGAATGATTTCATAGTCTGGATACTCTGTCCAAGGAACAGAAGGATTTGGTCGATAAACCAAAATCAAACTATCCTCCGTATTTAAGGTGAGGTCTGCATCAAACTCTGGTCTTCCAGTTGCATCGTATCCAATAACTCCATCTGGACTAAAAGCAGCTGGCCAGATGCCATCAATGTGCCAGTAGTGCGTAGATGAAATTTTTGCATCATCAGGGTTAATTGTTATTTCATCTGGAGCAACCCAAAAATGTTCTGCTCTAAAATATACAGAATCCGTAAACTCTAAAGCGGTAAGCCTAAAGTCTGCAAAACTAAAATTTTGAACAAGTGGCCCTACAATAACTTTCTCATTTTGCATATGAGCAAGATTTAAATTTCCATTTCCATTGAGGAACCAGATTTCTGGTTCGAATGGAACCATTACTTCTACTTCTGAGAATTCACCAGAAACCATAATGGTTGTACTATATGTATTCCAATCATTATCCATAAAAGTGATTTCTATTGGTGTGTTGGTATGGAAATTTGGCGCTGCTCTCAATTTTTGCTGGATAAATGAAGTTACTTCGTACTCATTTCCAAAAGGCTCAATACGTACAGAATCAAATTCGTAGGCCGCATAACCAGGAGAAAATATCCAATCATCAAAATAGGAATTTAGAATATCCGTTTTACCTGTTGCAGCGATCAATTCATCCCGATACATTTCAGCATCCACTGCACTATAAGTAAAAGTATTTAAGACCTGACGTTGTCCAATTCTAAAGAGAGAATCGCCTAAATAACCACGAAGATTATGAATCATGGAAGCCCCTTTTCGATAGGTATGTGTGCCATAGGTATGTTCAAAAGGCATTCCAGACAATGCTTGAAAATCATCATCATCATAGTGTGCATTTGTCAAAACATTGGAAAGGAAATTTGTTTTTACCTCATTAATAAAAGGGATACGACCGGATATATATTCAGTAAATAGATGCGCTCCATACTCTGCATTTCCTTCTTTAAACCACATGTTTGCAGGAGTCGTCAATGTTACAATATCACCAAACCAGCAATGTGCTAATTCATGAGCCATCAATCTTTTATGCCCTAAATCATCTCCTCCTAATCCTACAAAATCTGGATAGGCAATATTTCCAGGATGTTCCATGGCTCCTACCGCTGTTGAAACAAAACCAACACGATCCCAAATGTACGGACCATACCAAAATTCCAATGCATCAATTGCTTCTCCCAAAGTACCAAAAGTACTAACCATGTCATTTAGCTCATTAGTTTTTGCTACAAGTTGGATATCGACCGGTCCATAAGCACCCATGTGTATCTCATTATATTCCGCATAATCTGCAACTGCAATGCCGGCCAAATAAGTCGGTATAGGTTGATCTAATTCAAAACGTCTCAGAATTTTTCCATTACCCAAATCAGTCTGCCCCATAAAAGTGCCCACACAGTAAGCCTTTCGATTACTTGCTGAGGTAATATTGAAATTATAAGTAGTTCGTTCTACGAAATTATCAAAACATGGAAACCAGGATCGTCCGAAGTTAAAAGGATTAGAAGAAAGTCCAATTCCTAGGTTGTAGGCATAACCACCGTTAAAATCAAGTCCACCGAATCCACTCGGATCTACAGAAGGGAGTCCTTTGTAAAAAACTACTACTGTTTCTTCATCAGTTGTATTGAGCGGAGTTGGAAAGAATATTTCTAAAAGAAGGCCATCATAATCGTAGTTAATTGCTGCGCCATTCCAATGAACAGAATCTACATCAAGATCCAACAGATCCAAAGCCAGATACGTTACATTATTCATTTTTGGACTAAAAGTAACGGCACAATTTCCATCAATTAGATTTGGAAGAAATTGAACTTCTAGAGAGATGTCATAATTGATGATATCAATCGTATCACTTCTTTCATTAGAAGCCTGAATCATCGCTTTTTCTTCTAAAGTAGGAGGATAGAGCTTGATTTTTTGCTTTGCTTCCATACAGCCAATTGGTTGACTATTAGCGATAAATGGAAAAAGGAATAGAATAGCGATAATTAAACAGGGTAATGATTTTTTCATAAGGTATTCTTTGATTTAAAAACTTCAATGTGAATGTCGGGATTTTCATTTTTAAAACAAAACATAATACAGATAAAGGAGGTAAGGGAATAGACAAAGACAAAAAAAGCCGTATACTGATTTAGTATACGGCTTTTAAAAGCTTTATATGGAATGAAGCCTAAGCTTCTTCATTATTTTCATTTTCATTTTCATTATCTTCTTCCTCCTCTTCTCCTTCTTCTAATTCTAAAGGAGTAATCATATCTAAACCTAGTAATTTGCTTTCTGCTCTGCTAACACTACCAAAACCTAGGAATCCTCCAGATGCTTTAGCTACATGTTCTGCAAAAGAAACCAAACTTTTATAATATCGAGCGGCAAAATTAGCATCTAATCCAGTAAGAATGCTATTCAAACCAGCAAGTTTTTCATTGATAGCTACTGTTCTTTCTTCAACATCATTAGGCAAACTAGTGATGTATTGGTGAAGCTTGTCTGAGTAAGTCTCGCTAATATTTGCATAAAACTCTTGCAGACTTTCATGGTAAGCATAGCTACGGATTTTAGTTACTTTCTCCGCCCATTCTGTTTCTTCAAGGTCGATCTTACCATCAGCACCAGCGATGTATATAGTGATCAAAGGGATTGCATCATACATCAATTCCTTTTGGCTATCTAATAATCCTTCAAATTGTGGTATCATATTCTTTTATCAAGTTTATTTTTTTCTTAAAATCAGCGCAAATATAAGAATTATGTTCTGTAGATAAAATACTTAGGCATTTTATCGATGATTTGTTCAAGTTAATCCTTATAACGACTTTAAATAACATCTTTTAGACTGAGATGGAAGGGGAATGGTCACAGTCAAGAATAGACTCGAAAAAACTAGCGTTTATTAGTCCTGACTTTTAAATTTTCCAGACTAAAAAAGTATCTTTGTTCTCAGAGAAAATCATAATATTTTGAGTAAAAAAGGGACAGATACCACCAAACCAAAGAAGGTTACACCATTGATGCAGCAATACTTTAAAGTAAAAGCTAAGCATCCTGATACGTTACTACTTTTTAGAGTAGGTGATTTTTATGAAACCTTCGGCGAAGATGCTGTGACGACTTCTCAAGTCTTAGGCATCATTCTTACCAAACGAAATAATGGAGGCGTTGACATTGCCTTAGCTGGATTTCCATACCACTCGCTAGATAACTATTTGCCGAGAATGGTTCGAGCAGGATATCGAGTAGCGATTTGCGAACAATTAGAAAAACCATCTAAGGAAAAGAAAATCGTTCGTAGAGGAGTGACTGAAATTGTAACTCCAGGAATTGCCATCAACGATAAATTATTGGATCACAAATCCAATAATTTCCTGGCTTCGATTTATTTTGGAAAGAAAAACCAAATCGGAATAGCTTTCTTGGATGTGTCTACTGGAGAGTTTATGGTGAGTGAAGGCCCATTGGCTTATATTGATAAACTGATTCAGAGCTTTAGCCCTTCTGAGATCATTTACTCTAAAGGAAGCAACAAAGAATTTAAGGATGCTTTCGGAGATAAATTTTACACCTTTACTTTAGACGAGTGGATTTATACGACGGATTATAGTCGTGAAAAATTAATCGGACATTTCGAAGTTCAGAATCTAAAAGGCTTTGGAGTAGAGGAATTGGAATATGGGCAAATCGCAGCCGGAGCAGTATTGCATTATTTAGCGACTACTGAAAATACCAATCTCAAGCACATCAATGCGATCAATCGTTTGCAACCGGATCGTTATGTTTGGTTGGATCGATTTACGATTCGTAATTTGGAATTGATTTATAGTGCTCAGCCTTCAGGTGTTCCTTTGATCGATATTATTGATAAAACCGTTTCTCCGATGGGAGCGAGGATGTTGAAGAAATGGGTAGTTCTTCCATTAAAAGAAAAGAATGCGATTGATGCTCGCCTCGATATGGTGGAGTATTTTATAAATGAAAGAGAACTAGATCAGGAGATTGAAAAACAAATCCGATCGATTGGTGATTTAGAGCGACTGATTTCTAAAGTTCCAATGGGAAAAATCAACCCTAGAGAAGTAGTTCAATTAAAACGAGCTCTTAGAGCGATTGAACCAATCAAAGTGATTCTTGGACAAAGTGGAAATAGCTATCTTTTAAAAATTGCGGATGGCTTAAATCCTTGTAAAGTTTTAAGTGAGCAGATTGAAAAAGAAGTTCTAGAAGAACCTGCAGTTAATATTTCTAAAGGTGGCGTGATTGCGGATGGTGTACACGATGAATTGGATGAGCTGAGAAATATTGTCAATAATTCAAAAGAGCTTCTCCTGGATATTCAAAAAACAGAAGCCGAAGCAACAGGGATCACTAATTTGAAAATCGGATTTAATAATGTCTTCGGTTATTATTTAGAAGTGACCAATAAATATAAAAACAAAGATTTAGTTCCTGATCACTGGGTTCGAAAACAAACGCTTACCGGATCAGAACGATACATTACCGACGAGCTTAAAAAATTAGAAACTAAAATTCTCGGAGCGGAGGAAAAAATCCAAGCTTTAGAAGAACAATTGTATGCTACTTTGATTGCATCCATTGCAGATTTTATTGAACCCGTTCAGTATAATGCTAACCTGATTGCCCGAGTTGATTGTTTACAATCTTTTGCTCGAGCTGCCATTAAAAATAATTATTGCAAACCTTTGATCGATGACAGTTTTGTTATTGACATCAAAGAAGGTCGTCATCCGGTTATTGAACAGCATTTAGATCTTGGCGAAAGCTATATTCCTAATGATGTTTATTTGGATAATGAAGAACAGCAAATATTGATGATCACTGGCCCGAATATGGCGGGTAAATCAGCCGTACTTCGACAGACCGCTTTGATTTGTTTGATGGCTCAAATGGGCTGTTATGTTCCTGCAAAAACTGCTTCGATTGGTTTGATCGATAAAGTGTTTACCAGAGTTGGTGCATCAGATAACATCTCCTCTGGAGAATCTACTTTTATGGTAGAAATGAATGAGACGGCTAGCATCATGAATAATATTTCTGACCGTTCTTTGATCTTGCTGGATGAGATTGGAAGAGGAACGAGTACCTATGATGGTATCTCGATTGCGTGGTCTATTGCCGAATATTTGCATGGAAATAATAACCACCGACCAAAGACACTTTTTGCTACACACTATCATGAGTTGAATGAATTAGCTAATAAATTTCCAAGAATTAAAAACTATAATATAGCAACGAAAGAGGTCGGCAATAAAGTGATCTTTTTAAGGAAATTAATCGCAGGAGGGAGTAACCATAGCTTTGGGATTTATGTAGCGAAGATGGCTGGAATGCCTAAGAGTATTGTTGCAAGAGCTAATAACATTTTGAAAAAACTGGAGCAAAAATCCATTGAGCAAAATGGAAAAGAATCTTCAAAAGCAGATATTAAAGATACGCTTAAAAATGTTCAACCTGATCCGAATCTTCAGCTTAGTATTTTTGAAACGGTTGATCCTATTGCGGGTAAATTGAAAGAGGCTTTAGTAGATATGGAGATAAATAGTATGACACCGATTGAGTGTATGATGAAGTTGAATGAATTGAAGAAGTTATTGGAAGAAGACTAAGACTAGACTAGAACTCCTTTGATACAATGATGTATCAAGATTGTCTTTTTATTGGAAATAAGAGCCTTAATAAGAACAAGGATTAACGATGGTATATTCGTTAATCCTTGTTCTTATATAGAGCAAATTGTATGCTACAATTTCTCTTGAATATCTAACCAACACCCACCATTATAAGCTTCTACTCCTGATTCAGATAAAATAACAGTAGCCTGTTCAGATCTTATCCCTTTTTTGGAACAGATAATTACAGGTTTGTTTTGTTTTTTAATTGAATAAATATAAGATGGAAGAGCGGTAATTGGAACATTGATAGATTCTTCGGCATGGCCTTTTGCAAACTCTCTTTCAGTTCGCACATCAATAATCATGGCTCCTTCTAAAAGTAAATCTCGGCAGTCTTCAAAAACAGGTAAGGCAGTTGATACAGCGTTCATGGGAAAAAATTTAATTGTTTATTTGCTTGTTAGCACAAAGGTAATATTTTTTAAGACTCTACTTAGTGATCTATGTCACATTTTTCAATAAAAAATTTGTTTTTTAGCTGAAATCTATGAAAAATAATGGTCAGGGAGGATTTTTATAAAGAAAACTCTATTTATTTGTCTTTTATCAGTTTAAAAATTTCATCGATTTCTAAAACCAATCCTACATATATTGTTCCTTTATTGGATAATGGTAATTCAAAGTGTGATTTAAATTTTCCAACAGCACCTGCCATAAATTTGACTTGTTTGGAGCCTAGTTTTAATTGAAATAAAAACTCTGAATATTGATAAGGATCTTTTTTGATTTTCAATGCTGTGTCAAATAAGTCATCGTAAGTTGATCCGCCTTCGACTAAGCCATCAAGATATTGGATGTAATTGAATTGATAATAAAGCCCCAAGCTGATGAAATTGAATCGATAAGATATTCCTGCTCTGGTAAAGGTGTTTTGGAAATTAAGATTTGCCAGAAAATCATTATTCACGTTGTTGATGTTATTGATATTATTTCTGACATTTCCTTTTGAGTATCCAAATTGGACATCCAATATCATTCCTTGGTCATTTTTGTATTTTGATTTTTCAAGCTCAGGTTTGGAAGCACCAATCCAGTGATACAAGCCAATTACTCCAGTCCATTTTTTTCCATCTGTAGTTAAGAAAAGCGTTTCAGTATTTGCTCTTTCAATATAGTTAAGTGTGCCAACAGAGAAATACAAATGCTTGAGAGGACTATAACCAAGATGTAAATTGAAGTTTTTTGAAAAGGGTGGGAGTGCTACCAATTTTAGATTTCCTTTTTGAGAAAAGCTTAATGCTGTTGGTGCCTGATCTTCGATGTAGAAAACTTGAGAAGAACATTTTAAAGTACACATCACACAAAGCAAACTGATTGCAATTTGTTTTATTTTCATAGCAAAATATTTTGGGTGAAAATTGATTTTCGTAGATGATTGATGAAATCATGAGGTCAGCTTTTCGCCTTCCTAATGTTTGAAAAATTCATGAATCTTAATCAAGATTCCCAGGTTATAGGTTTCTTTAATAAAAAGGACTTGTCGAAAGGTTCTATCTTTTTTGTCGCGAATGGTATTGTAATCTACGTATAATTCAAAACGTTTTGCTTTGAAATTTATTCTGATCATCGTCTCTTTTAAATTTCTTGGATCTCTTTCTTCCACATCTCTATTAAATCTAGAAAGTAGCCAGGCTAGGTCATTAGGATTACCAGTAATGTCACCTTGTTGGAAATCAAGTGCAAGAAAACGAGTCGAAAAATTAATTCCGAATTTCCCATAATCAAGAGAAAAACCTGATCGGAAAAAAATATTTTGGTAATTGAGATCAACTTGGTTTAGCTGATCTTGTTTGTTTGAAATATTTCCTTTGCTGTACCCGATTTTTGCATAAACCAAAATCCCTTTCATATGTTTGGTCAGAAAGAAATTATGCTCTTCTTTTTTATGAATAAAGCGATAAACACCTATTGATCCTGTAAAGCTTTCTCCTGATGTATTGAACGAATGTGAAAGGTCATTGACCTCATTTAAACGGTGTCGATAATAGGCAGCAGAAAAGCTCAGGTATTTCAAAGGGCTAAAAGCAGCTTGGATATTGACTCGCCTTTTTAATGGGTAGGAAAGACTAAGGTTAAGATCTCCCTGATCTTCAACTTGAACTACATTGGTATCATTATCCGGAATGTAAAAGTATTGAGCAGGTAAACTTGCAGCATACAAAATCAGAAATAGTAGAATTATTTTTTTGCTGACTAAAGGCATTATGGTAGATCCTTATTCTTGGATTTAAATAATAAATCAATGGGTAAAATCAGGCCAATATTAGTATATTCTGCTAAGTAAAAAGAATTTCGTAGATCATATGTTGTAGGATTATCAATAGAATGAACTGCATAAAAGGCTTCTATTCCCTTTATTTTATATCTAATACTTAAAGTATAATCTCTTAATCTATGTTGCCCATTATTACTATTTAACATAGATTCAAAGTTGTTCACTCCAGATGGATTTTGAGTGTAATCACCAATAATTTCCGCTTTCTTAAAACTAACAAAAGTCAGTTGTCGTGAAATACCAAAAGACAATCTTTGATATTTAATAAAACAGCTCATCCTAAAAAATACACCTTGACTACTGTTCTTAATATTGTGAGGAAACTGGTAGGAGAAAATATTATTGTTTTTATTAATGGAATAGCCAGCATTACCTTGAATGAGAATGGTTTTTAATTTTCTAAGAACGAAAAAATGAAATTCAAAAGAGTTTTTTAAAGATACGTAGCTACCTCCCGAAAGGGTGAAACTGGAATTAGTGCTTTTGTTCACGCGAGTTCCTTGAGGATTTTTTTCATTACTATATCTGTGAAAAGCAGCGGAGATGCTGAGATGTTTTAAAGGACTATAACCCAATTGGATATTGTTCTGGCTTTCCAAAGGCAAACTAAGACCAAGCCTTATTTCTCCTTGGTTTTCAAAATATAAATTACTGACATCGTTGTTTGCGATATAATAATATTGTGCATGTAAACTCCATGCGGATAAAAAAAATGTAATGAGAAAGCAAGTGAAATGTTTTATTGACATTATTAAATAGCTTTTCTTTTTTGATCCGCTAAAAAATCATTGACCCCGATAATTAAACCAGCTGAAAAAATCATATGTCTATCAGCGAGTATAGACTTGTGAAGGATATTCGGATGAATCATACTGATACCTGCGAAGCCTCGTAGTTTTTTATTACCGATATGAACTCGAAGGTCAGTCTCTAAAAGCATAAATGGTTCATTGACTAGGATTTGTTCCGTGATAGGTTTTATTTCGCTAGCTGCAGGAGTGCCGTTGATCTCACCTGTTTTATAATCTAAAGTAGAAAACTTAGTCGCATAACTTACACTGATCCATCGAGAAATAAAGTGTAGTCCTATCTGCCCATAAAACTTATCATAATTGAGTGAAGCAGAAGTTATAGAAACATAATTATTTTTGATATTTGCTTTTGAATAGCCAGCATTAAAGTCAATCAGGAATCCACCAGGAATATGAGATCCTTCCAATTTATTATTACTTCTTTTAAAAAAAGCATAGGTGCCGATAGATGCAGAAAGTACTTTTCCATTGGTAGAAAGAGCCACATTTTCTACAGCCGTTTCATGCCTGAAATAACTCAAGGTCAGACTTAGTTTATTGAATGGACTATAAGCCAGTTGAAAATTTATAGGGGCATTGATTGGGATCGTACTAGAAAATTTTAGATCACTTTTTTTAGTAATCAAAAGGAGACTTGAGCTATTATCTGGCGAATAATAATATTGCGCATTTGCGGAACTGCAGCAAAAAAATAAAACAGCAAATATTAATTCATAGCCTAGTTTCATAATTTGCTTTACATGTTATAGTGAATTTTAATTTTCAATCTCTCCTTTGTTTATTTTTCATTTAGAAGACGTTTACTCCAATACTTATTTCTCAAATTTTATAAAGAAATGTTTAATCCATTTCCTTTATAACCTTAGCATCTTTCATTTTTTTATTAAAAATTTCATCCAATTCACAGATCAATCCTGCAGTGATGATAATTCTTTTATCACTATTTGGACGAATGTTATCTTTCTGATGTTTTGTAGTTACTCCAGTATAAATTCTTACCTGTTTGATTCCTATTTGATAACGGAATGTATTTTCAAAAAAAGAGAAAGGATCATTGTCTTGAATACCTCCTTGAAAGAGATCACGTAGCGCTTCTTCATCAAGAGAACCATTCGCTGATCCATTCGAATAATCGAGTCGGATACCCCTGATGGCAAGACTTAAGGTTCCGATTCTAAATACCCAGTGGGCACCTACTTGTATATAAAATTTATTAGTATCAAAATGTGATTCTGCAGAACGGTCATAAAAATTATGCACTTTACCAAAACTATAACCAGCATAGGCGTCAAACAATACACCTTGCTCTAAAGTGACATTTTGAGATAAAAAGAAATGAGGAGGAGCCTTCTTTTTTGAACCTAAAAAATAATAAGCACCGACTGCTCCATTGGCATTAAACCCTCTAGACGATTGTTCGTAAGGACCAAATATGCCATAATTCTGATTGGTAGATTTATCATGCATAAACGATCCAACCACGCTAATGTGTTTCATTGGACTGTAACCGATCTGTGCAGTATAAATTCCTTCACCAGGGAAAACTGAAGAGATTTTAAAATCACCTGGCTGAGAGATCATAAGCAATTCTCCTTCGTCTGGCAGGTAGTATTTTTGGGCATAACTAGCATTTGCTAATCCGATCCAAAAAGCGCAAATCAAAAGAATTATTTTATTTATATAAGAATTCATTGGTATAATATTTTTTGTTGTTTTAAATCAATTTTAAAGTTATAAAAATCAATCATTATTTCTCTTTCTTCTTTTTAAAAATTTCATCTAATTCTAAGAGCATTCCAAAATGAGTGGCATTATCGATGAATTTTGCACCACGATCAGAGTGATTAATCCAGGTACGAGTCATGAAAACGCCCATAATTTTTAGCTGGAGCCGGATTCTAACTGAATGTTCTCTGTAAGAAAAAGTATCATAAAGTTCAAAATTTTCAATACCTGTTGTGGGTTGTTGACTCCCAAAACCATAGATCTCTGTTTTGTAATAATCAAGAAAACCAAACTTGGTCACGTAGTCAACAGCTAAGGTACCAGTTTGCCAATGAAGTCCTCCTTGGATAAAAGGTTTGTTAAAGAATAATTTAGACGCTTTGGCTCCGATATAATTGTTAAACATATTTCCTTTTCCATATCCCATATAGAGATCGGCCATGATTCCTTTTTTCATCAAAAGGTCTTTATGAATACTCGTGTTTCTATGTTTTCCGATTGGAAGAAAATAATAAGTACCTATCGCACCATTAAACAAATTGCCTGAAGAAAATTTACGTTCCTGGACTGGGTCTGCTTTGTACGCAAAGTAACTAAATTGGAAAGCTATATTATTCAAAGGACTATAGCCAATTTGATAGGACATGTTTTTTCCAATGTAGGAATTTCTTCCTACCGCAATGGAGCCTTTGAAGTCATTTTTCTCATTGAGCGCTAAGAGACTACCTTCATTACTTGCATAATAATATTGACTAAAACCATTTAGGGAGAATATGAAATAGCAAATGAAAAAGACGAAGAAAGTTTTAATTTTAATCATGATTCTCTAGGGTTTTCGGAGAATTATTTTTTTTAATAAGCTTGTCAATCTCTAGGATTATTCCAAAATGATAGGCATTGTCAATTGCAGGCAAATCGTTATCACCAAAAAGATGTAAGAGTGTTTGAGAGCAATAGATCCGTCCATATTTTATCCCCATATTCAAAGCAAGTGTCATCTCAGAAAAATTATGAATGTCCTTCTCTAAAATCTCGTCTAGTTGATTAGAAGGTAGAGTTAAGTTTGGAGCTGTATAGCTGCCGTTCACAAAGTCAAAATAACCTATTGTTCCTTTTAATTGTAATCCTAGAACACCTCCGGAAAGATTTGCGCCAAGTTGAATATAGCCTTTGTTATAATTTAGCTTAGAAGATTCTGTTTCATTATATGTATTATCGATGTTACCTTTTTCATAACCCAAATAAGCATCAAATAGAACTCCGATCTTTTTTTGATGAAGGTGTGGTTGCTCTTTTAAATTGATAAAATAATATCCTCCAATTGCTCCGCCATATGAAGATGTATTCGTTCCTCTTGGGGAATCGAAAGAATAATTAACTTTCGTTTTTGAATAGGTGCCTTGAACCCCAAGATATTTGAGCGGACTATATGCTACATGGTATGCTCGGGTTTTACTGAGCGTTCGGCTTCCTCCAATAGCTCCTGAAAAAATTAAATTATGTTGAGCACTAGGGGATAGGATACTCCCCGGATTTGTAATATAATATTGTTGTCCCGAGGCTCCAGGAAGAGCCGCTAAAAAATAAAGAGAAAGACATAAAATTAATTTAAAAAAATTCATAGCTTATTTGATTTCTTGTATTTTTAATTCATACTATTTACTTGTTTTATCCTTTTAAAAATCTCATCAATTTCAATGGTGACTCCCATATGGAATGTATTATTAATAAATCTAACCTCATCCAGATTTGGTGTAAAAAGTTGGGTTCTTGATAAAAAGACGCGGGCATACTTGATTCCTACTTGAACCTTTAAAGTACTTTCTCTAAAATTGTAAGTATCATATTTAATAACACTTTCAATCTCGCGAAGATTTTCTTCTTCAAGATTACCCGTTGCAACTACAGTATTGAAATCAAGTACTCCAGCTTTTAATGTATAATTTATTTCAAATAATTGAGTTCGCCAGTGAAGCCCTATTTGACCAAACGTTTTATTGAAATCAAATTTTGAAGTACTCATTCCATAATCGTTGTTGACGATTCCTTTTGCATAGCCACCATATAAATCTATAAGAATGCCTGGTTGCATTGCATTCGTGAAATTTCTTTTTCTCCTAGCTGGATCTTTATTGAGTGGAAAGAAATAATAACCACCAACCGCTCCATTAAAGATATAACCATCTCCTGTTTGTGGGACTTGGTTTTGTGATCCATCGGCTTTTAATTTAAAAAAACTTGATTGAAGTCCAAGATGTTTGATGGGACTATATCCGACAAGTACCATGTTTGATTCACCATCTTGGCTTCCTCCACCGGTACCTGCACCTAGTATAAGATCATTTTTTTCGCTCAATCCGGCAGTCAAACCTTCGTTAGGTGCGTAGTAATAATGGCTACATGAAGAAAGCATCATTAAACCAATAATGAGAATATAAAATGGAGTAAAGGATCTTTTTTTCATTGAAAAATCAGGTCTTTTGATTACAAGACAATGTAACTTTATTCAAGAAGAATAAAGAAAACTTACTAATTTAATCACAGTTTTGAAAGAAAAGAAAGGTGATAAAACAATAAACCACTTCCCTTGAAGAAGAGAAGTGGTCTAATGTTATAAACAGTATTTACTGTTTGAAAGGATCAGAATATTTTACATCAGTAAGGAATTCATCATCCGTATAAGTTTTTAAGAAAGCAACTAAAGATGCTTTTTGAGAGTCAGTCAAATTAAGACGTTTTGGCTGGTTACCGTCTTTCAATTCTGGATTTAAGGATTGGTGGTTTTGAACACCTTCGCTGTAGTGATTAACTACATCTTCCAAAGTTGCTAAACTACCATCGTGCATGTAAGGTCCTGTTTTTTCAACGTTTCTTAAAGTAGGAACTTTAAATACACCATTACCTGCACCTTGATCTTCGTAGTTCATTGCTAAACCATTATTAGCTTCAATCAAAGCAGGAGCCGCAACACCTTGCTCAATATTACCATGACAGCTACTACAGTTAGCTACATATAGATTTCTTCCTTCATTCTCAATAGCAGAGAAACCAGAAAGATCAACATTTTGAATACCACCTAAGTTTCCATTAGAGCTTAGGTATTGATCTACTGCTTGATCATATCTAGAGTTGAAAGAACCAATAGTATTTACAAAGATGCCAATTGCATCAAGAATTTCTTGTTCGTTTTGAAGACCATGACCATAAGCAGCTTTGAATAAAGGCTCATAGTATTCTAAGTCTAAAACTCTATCTTTTACTTCATGCATTTCCATATCCATTTCTAATGGATTTCCTAGAGTAGCTCGTGATTGCTCTTGTACAGAAGATGCACGATTATCCCAGAAAAAAGGAACTCGACCAACGATAGATGAACCATAGTATTCATTGAAACTAAATACAGATCCTAATGCTAAAGAGTTTCTAGCTGTTTTTCTTTGATTTACACCATCAGAAAAGGCAAGATCATCTGAGAAACCAATTTCTTGTTTGTGACAAGAAGCACAAGAGATTGTTTTATCTTCTGATAAATTTTTATCATAAAATAAAACACGACCTAAGGTCGCAAGGTCTCTATCATATTGACGATTTGTCGAAGAATAGTAATTTGGAAAATCATTTTCATAAGCCATTGGAACTTCAGGAAGATCAAGATATTGAGACATCAATGCATAGTCTTCTTGAGGGTAGTAGTGGTAATCAATCTCTACTCCTTCTTTTTTACAAGAGATAACAGAAATAAGCGCCACTAAACTGAATAGTAAAAGAATTTTGTTTTTCATAACTTAAATATTGGGTTTAAGTCTTTAAAGACGAAAAGTTAAAAGATATTTTATTGTTCAAATATAACGATGATTTGTCATAGTTATGTTATAAGAAGTAATAATAACACATTGATTTTTATTTAATATTGATCAATATGACCGTTTTTTTACACTTCTATACTTATAATTACGTAAGAGCAAGTCAAAACGTTGGGTTGGTTGGGAGAAAAAGTGGTTTTTTTTCAAAATATTTAATAAAAAAGGAATGTATTTATTGGGTTTGTTTTTAAGTGGTTGATATTCAGTTGTTTATAGTTTTTAATAATAGTGTAAATTAAGTCTGTTTTTGAAAAAAAAATTAAAATAATTCACTTCATTTACCATTTTTTAAGGCACAATGTTATTAATCATTGTTTCAGGTCATTGGTTAGTTGTGTTTTTCGGCTATTTTCTAGCTGAAATCCTCATCTGATACCAAATGATCCATAATTGAATCATCCTCTCCGAATACAACATTCGATTTATAAAAAACATCTGTTCCTGAAAACTTATCATGCCATTTAGACATTGGGTCAGTCAAATATGAAAATGCTTCAAAAGGAATCATACGACAAAATGATCTTCCTATAATATTTCCAATTCCGGCTTTGCTACCATTACTTGAACGGACATAGGCGCCAGTGGCTACTTTTCCCATAGTTTGTTGAAAGCCTGCTTCGCAAATAATAAAATATACCATAGGCATGAGTATTATTATTCCATATCCAATTATAAGCATTTGTATCTCATCTAATCCAAAGAAATTATGCCCGCCAATAAAAATAGAACCTGCTGCTAACACACTACTAAAAAGGTAGATCCTATCAATAAAATGATGGAGCAAACGGACCGTATTTCTGGATATAGGCGCTGGTAAGACCTTTACTTTTTGTTGAGAAAAAACGAGTATAGCTACAATTGCAGTACCGATGGATAAAAGGAAAAAGAGATGTTGGTACCAAGGGGTGCCATCTTCCCCGAACCTGTTGAAGAGGAATAATATTCTCTGAGGCAGAAAGACCAATAGACTAAATGCTTGATTAATCAAAAAGATTTTTAAGGCTCTGTTATATATATTTTGTGTTGTGAAATAGCGGATGACTCCGGCGATGGCAAAAAACAAGAAACCAATACCTATCAATTGATTGATTATATTAGTAAAATCAAATAGACTATGGAAACTATAATTTGAAATGGTATTCCAAATGTAGCTTAACGAATTTTTGAGATAGAAAAGGTGGATACCAATTTGTGTAATGACTAAACCTATAAGTAGATCTTTCAATTTCATAATGATTCTCGTTTATTTGTAAATATATACCATTCTTTGAAAAAATGTAATAAGAGATTCTTATTAAAATAGACTTCGAATGAAATCAAAAAAAACAGGAGCCATTCATACGAATGTCTCCTGTATACTAAATCACGTTCAATCAATTAATTTTTAATAACTTGAATTATTTTCGTTTCTACTTTCAAATCTAAACCTGTTTGGAATAAACCAGTGGATTGATTTCCATAATAACTTGGATTCTTGCTGTTTGAGCAAAAGTGATCAAGCGCATAAATAAGAATAGGAAAAAGAACAAGTTTTTTCAAGTTAGAGATTTTGTTTTTCATGCTATAGAAAACATCTAACATGAATGCGTAATTGTTGTTGACAATTTATAGAGAAAATGTCACCAGAAAATTGATTTTTGTAAAAGAATTATCAGGTAGGTATTTTTCGAATTAGTCTAGGCAACCAATTCATCTTTTGATGCATATACAGGAGGACTTATTGTTTCTAGTCTGTTTTGGAGATAAGGTCAATTAAAAAACAAAACCTCCCAAAACTAAATAAAGGCTGTCTGCAAAGCAGACAACCTTTACGACTCCCTATATTTGAACCATGATAATAAAATCATAGCTCCAAAATTCTAAAATTCTTTTTGATAGGACAAATGTAAGCGGAATGAGACTTATATATCAAGAATTGTATGTGAATAACCAATAAAAGGTGATGAAAGGTAAATTATGAGAATTTTCCTTTGATTTTTTTATATAATGAGACAAAGAATAGGATGAAGACTGAAATAAAATCAACCTGCATACCTATGTTTGCATTGCCTAGAAGCATTGTTACTAGTTTGTTTCCAAAAGGATTGTCATTGATTACATAGGTCCAAGTAGATGAAGGTTTTTTAATACCTAAGTCTTCTAAGGAACTATCTGGATTTGCTAAAAATTGCTCAATTTTAAGGCTTATGTTTTCATCGAGTTTGTCCAAGAAATCTTGAAACACCTGATCTCCAATTCTCTGATATTCCAATAGTGGAACCTGACCACCAAATCTGACCATGTAAATGCCTTCTTTTACTTGTTGAAGGTCATCTAAATGCATCGCCCAATACTGGTCATATTGAAAAAGAATCAGTGTTCTGAATTTTTCTAAATGAACATTTCCATTTTTTAAAAAGTAATCTTTTGTTTCTGTTTTAGCCACCAAATATTTATCGTCGAGTAGGAGCTTCTGGCGATCATTTTGAATAATCTTTCTTTGTTGTTCGCTAAGATTGGCATAAACATCTAAGGTTCTTTTGATCTCTGAAGATTGATCTTCAATAACCTTTTGAATGTGTGTTACAAATTTTCGAATACCTTTTTCTTTGATCTGAATGTTGCCTTTTAGTCGTTTGTATTTTTCTGGTAAAACATCCTGCAATTTATAGCGAATCATCAAATCATCTTCAAGACCTACAAAGAATCTAGAACTTCCAGGATCACCTTGTCTTGCCGCTCGACCTCTTAATTGTTGATCAATTCTTTCACTTTCATGACGATTGGTTCCGATCACATATAGCCCACCTAATGCGATAATTTTTTCTCTATGTTTTTGATCTTTCCCACCAATTAAAATATCTGTTCCTCTTCCAGCCATATTGGTGGAAATAGTGATGGCATTCAAGATACCTGCTTCTTCAATAATGCTTGCTTCTAGCTCGTTGTTTTTAGCATTTAATACTTGACAAGGGAGCTTGTTTTGTTTTAATAGCTGTGCTAATTCTTCTGATTCTTTTACTGTCAGTGTTCCTACTAAAATCGGCCTTCCTGTTTGATGAACTGAGTCTATTTCTTTGAGGAGTGCCTCATGCTTTGCAGATTTAGTTGTGAAAATTTCATCAGGGTGATCAATTCGCTGATTGATTTTATTGGGTGGAATGATCACGACTTTCATACCGTAATACTCTAGAAAATGTTCAATAGATTGTTGAGCCGTAGCAGTCATCCCTGCACGTTTGGGGTATTGTAAAACGAAATGCTGGATGGTGACAGAGTTTAAAATGATACCTTCATGCTGGATCGCTAAACCTTCTTTTGCTTCCACAGCCGTTTGTAAACCATTCCTCCATTTTCTGTCTTCTACGATTCTACCAGTCAATTCATCAACTAGTTTTATTAAGCCATCTTGTACCACATAATCAATGTCTTTTTTCAAAAGTTCAATGGCATGAACCGCTAAATTAATCGAAGAGAGTAGGGGCGTATTTTTTAAATCCATGAGATTGTCAATGGATAGGATTCGTTCAATATTTTCAATCCCCTTTTCTGTCAAAAATATATTTCTAGAATGTTTATTTATTTCAAAATCTTCTTCCTTTTTTAATGTCCTTGCAAGTGTTGCAATGGCATTTATATCAATGTCTGTTTTTAAAATATCACCTGCTAAAACCAAGGGGTTTCTAGCTTCATCAATCAAAAGCGCATCCGCTTCATCAATGATTGCATAGTGAAAAGGACGTTGAACAATTTCATCCGGATGATACGCAATAAATGATCTCAAATAATCGAAACCCATTTCTTTTGCTGTACCATAAGTGATGTCTGCGTGATAAGCTTTTCGTTTGTCGATAAGACTCATTCCTTCCTGAATGTAATCTACAGAAAGCCCCAGGAATGTATAAATCTTACCCATCCATTCCGCATCTCTTCGAGCTAGATAATCATTGAAAGTCATTACGTGAACTCCTTTGCCAAGTAATGCATTTAGAAAAACTGGAAAGACAGAAGCAAGCGTTTTTCCTTCACCCGTTTTCATTTCTACCAATTGTCCCTGATGCATCGCGATTGCTCCCATGAGCTGCACATCATAAGGTGTTAATCCTAGTTGTCTCTTGCAGGTTTCAAAAACAAGTGCAAATGCTTCAATCAGCATTTGATCTAAACTAGCATGATCTTTAGCTTTATTTTTTAATGCTAAAGCTATGTCTTTTAATTCCGAATCTGTATTATCTTTAATAAGCTGGTGAGCTGCATGAATTTCAATAACATGCTTTTTATAACCTTCCAGGTCGACTTGTAAAACGCCTTGAGAGGCTTTGATGAAGTTGCCTATTTTTTGAAATTTTGTCATAGGACTTAAGATGTAGATTTTCTAAAAAAGTAATCCAAATTTATTGACGGAGGACGTGATGTTTTCTACGAAAGGATTTAATAATGTAATAAAATAACAAATTAGCAATGAGACTTCGCTTATTGCTAATTTGTCATCTTAATCTATCGCTAACTTTTTTTAACCAGCATTTTAATCTTAATACTAAATGCCGCAAAAATCAAAGTCATAATTGGACTGATGTAGTTGAAAAAAGCAAACATAAAATACTCGCTAACTGAAACACCGAGTACACCAGATTGATAAGCACCACAAGTATTCCAAGGGATTAGAACAGAGGTCACTGTTCCAGAATCTTCAAGCGTTCGACTGAGATTTTCCGGAGCTAATCCTTGATCTTCATAAGCTTGCTTAAACATTTTTCCAGGAACTACTAAAGCGAGATATTGATCTGAAGCGGTGATGTTTAAGGCTAGACAACTAGCTACCGTACTTGCAAATAATCCGAAGGTCGTTTTGGCTAAACTTAATAATGATCTGGTTATTCTTGCTAAGGCACCGATACCATCCATCATTCCTCCAAAGATCATCGCTGCAATAATTAAGTATATGGTCCAGAGCATTCCAGCCATCCCTTTTCCTGCTAGTAAATCTGGAAGTTTTTCTTTTAATTTTTCTGGCAAATCTGCATCAGCAATAAATGCTGGAGTGCTCAATTGAGTACCTGAAAATAAGCTGTTTACGGTTGCCGTAAAATAACTTCCTGCTCCTAAATTTTCTGAGCCAGTTAATTCTTGGATGACTCCTGGTTGGAAGATAATCATACATAATGCACCTAATAAAGCACCAGCCGCCAAAGCAATTAAAGGTTTGACTTTCATCATGATGATAGCGACCACAATTATCGGAACTACAAATAACCAAGGAGTGATATTAAATTTTTCTAAAAGCATATCATTGATCGCAGTATTTTCTTGCATCTCTGCACCGCCACTGTTAAAGAATCCTATTAAAATAAAAATAACGAGTGTGATTAAAATTGAAGGAACAGTGGTCAATGCCATGTATCGGATATGGCTAAACAATTCACCTCCTGCCATTGCCGGAGCAAGGTTGGTTGTATCACTTAAAGGCGACATTTTGTCTCCAAAATAAGCTCCAGAGATAATTGCACCTGCTGCCATCCCTTGCGAAATATCCATTGCACCTGCGATTCCTATCAAAGCAATTCCAACGGTTGCGGTAGTGGTCCAGGAGCTACCTGTAGCTAATGAAATAATAGCACAGATGATTACTGAAGCCGCAAGGAAAATCGTAGGATTTAGTATTTTCATACCATAAAAAACCATGGCGGGTACGATACCACTCATCATCCAGGTGCCTGCCAATGCTCCGACCAATAGTAAAATCATTAAAGGAATAAATACGCTTTTGAGATTCTCCCAAACTTCTTGAATCATAGTTTGGATCGTAGTTTTATTGAAAAAACCAACAACCGCTGCAACACCTCCAGCTATCAAAAGAATATAATGATTGGAATAGTCACCTAACCATCCACCATCTTTCCATACGATGTTATAAGCTAATAATCCGATTAAGATAACGACCGGAATCATTGCTTCCAAAAATGATAATTCTTTGTTTTCCTGAATATGCGGGTTCTCCATGTTGTAAAGTTGTTTGCCTAAAGATATTCATTCTAAATCAAAATCAAAATGATAATTAAAATCAAAATGAGAATCTCCGCTTGTCTAGTTAACAGATAAGACATGAAATTCAAAATAAGAATCAAAATTGTATGCTAAATGTAAGTCGTTCATTGAATTCGGATTTTAATATTATATTTAAAACAAATCTCAAATTTATGGAAGGAATTGCTTTTCAAGCTTGTACGATTAATGATTGTAATGTTCTGACACAGATAGGTATTCGAACCTTCAGAGAGGCTTATGAACCAGTTGAAGATCCGGTACAGTTTCAGATTTATATTGACGAAGCTTATGATGAGGATAAAATATCTTTAGAGTTGCAAAATCCGGAGAGTGGTCATTTCTTTTTAAAAAAAGAGAATGAAATTGCTGGTTATTTAAAAGTCAATATTGGCGAATCTCAGACAGAAGAAATGGGGGAAGAGTATCTCGAGGTTCAGCGGATTTATTTGCTTAAAAAATTTTATCGTCAAGGTCTTGGAACAGTACTTATTCAGAAAGCGATTGAATTGGCCAAGCAAAAAGGAAAAACAAAAATCTGGCTAGGTGTCTGGGAGGAAAATCATCGGGCTTTGTCTTTTTATAGAAATATGGGTTTTGTGAAAACAGGATCTCATGCTTTTTTTGTAGGGAACATGGAGGAGATTGATTTTATTATGGAACTGGAAGTATGAAATAGACATAGAGGACACGAAGGAGGTACAGAGTTACAGAGTGTAGATTTATTCTGTGAACTCTGTGATTTCTCTGCGTCCTCTGTGTCATCTTTTGATTTTGTTTCTTAGTTTTTTAATTTCTTAAAATACTCCTTCGACATTTTTCTCACCATTCCAGACAAGAGTACCAAAGCGATCACATTCGGAATCGTACCAAGGGACATCGCTAGATCTCCTAAATCCCAGATGATATTTAGCGATAAAATTGCTCCTATGAAATGCATGATTACATAGATGATCCGATAAGGGAGAATTGCTTTTTGACCAAATAAATAAATGGCACATCGATCTCCATAATACGACCAGGATATAGCGGTCGAGATGGCAAAGAGAATCACGCAAAGTACCACAATAAAAACACCGAATTGTCCAAGTGCATCTCTATAGGCCCACATCGTCATCGGGGCTGAATTTTCAACTGCGGAGCCATAAAGAATATCAAAAGTCTGACCATCAGGACTGATTGCGTTTTGTTCGGAAGGATGAATGTTTCCACTAAAGGCAATGGTCATTTCTTGATCGATAAAAAGTTTCTCCACCGGTACTTCATGCCAAGATAATAAGGTAGCACTTTTTTGTAAACCATTTTGAATATCAATGACATCTGGTGCATTCGTTATTTCAAAACCAGTGCCTTCTACAATCCGATAACTTAAATCTCCTGAACTTAAAACGATATCTGTCGGTGTTGTTTGCTTCCAAACTCCGGTCGTTAAAATAACCATTGCGGTGATACTACAAATAACTAAGGTATCGATAAATGGCTCAAGAAGAGCGACCACTCCTTCTGCAACTGGTTCATCCGTTTTTGCTGCGGAGTGAGCAATCGGTGCGGAACCTTGTCCCGCTTCGTTTGAAAATAATCCTCTTCGAACACCCCAAAGTAAGGTTTGTAAAAAGATCCCTGCTCCAGTTCCTGCTACTCCGGCAGTTGGATTGAATGCTTCTGTAAAAATTAATTTTATTGCTGGTAGAACTTCCGACGCATTTATAAAAATCACCAGTAAACCTCCAAAAGCATAAAGACCAGCCATAGAAGGAGCGAGAATGCTCGTCACTTTTCCGATTCTGGAAATTCCTCCAATGATGACTAATCCGACAATTGCTGCGGTCACCACTCCGGTAATCCAAGCTGGAATATCAAAAACGGTATGTACTAAATCTGCTAGGGTATTTGCTTGTATGGCATTCCCTGAAATCATCGCC